>NZ_JAUBRJ010000058.1:0-30008 GCF_036701805.1 Microcoleus sp. N3A4 | reverse complement strand
CGGATTGACGACTACTGGCGGATTGACGACTACTGGCGGATTGACGACTACTGGCGGATTGACGACTACTGGCGGATTGACGACTACTGGCGGATCGACGACTACTGGCGGATCGACGACTACTGGCGGATTGACGACTACTGGCGGATCGACGACTACTGGCGGATCGACGACTACTGGCACTGGCGCTACATCGTTATCCGTAATCGCCACTGTCACCCCTGGAACCACAACCACATTATACTTACCATCAGTGGTACTCACACTGTGAGTGATATTGCCGCTGTGCGCGCCTTCGACAATCGTATCGTCAACAGCTTTCACCGTAACGGGTTGAGCGACATTCCAATTATCCGCAGTGAAAGTGATAGGCGCGATCGCCTCTATCTCCTCACCTGTTGTGAGAGTGATAGTTACCGGGGCGATCGGCTGCGACGTTAATTTGAGCTCATAACTGCCATTCGCGCCGCCTTCTGTAGCAGTTGTTTGCGTGGGAGAAATGCTGACACCTGCTGTGTCGTTGTCGGTAATAGCTACATTGACATCCTGAATTGTTGTGCCACTATACTTAGTGTCTGTACTGGTAACAGTGTGAGCGATCGTACCGCTGTGCGTACCTTCGGCTTTGCTATCGTCGGTAGCGGTGACAGTGATTGTTTTGGCAACATTCCAATTCGTGCTGTCAAAGGTAACAGGGGCGATCGCATTTATTTCACTTCCGGCATTAAAGTTGATCGTAACAGGCGCGATCGGCTCCGACGTTAATTTGAGCGCATAACTGCCATTCGCGCCACCTTCTGTAGCAGTTGTTGCCGTGGGAGTAATAGAAAT
The DNA here is from genome assembly GCF_036701805.1 of Microcoleus sp. N3A4. Classification (NCBI taxonomy): domain Bacteria; kingdom Bacillati; phylum Cyanobacteriota; class Cyanophyceae; order Oscillatoriales; family Microcoleaceae; genus Microcoleus; species Microcoleus sp. N3A4. The sequence goes on along the minus strand of NZ_JAUBRJ010000058.1, from coordinate 29,177 downwards.
ACCAGCGGTATCATCGTCTTTATTGCTAAGGCTAACATCCGCTGCATCTAGCTTATAATTCGGATCGTCGCTAACAGCAAGCGCTGTGAGAATTTTGTAGTCAATATTGCCGTCAACAATGCCATCGTTAACCCCTGTTACTGTTACTGGTTGTGCTGTATTCCAGTTAGCCGGAGTGAAAGTTATGCTAGCAGGGGAAACAGTTCCCTCTGCAACATTGGAACTGTTCAAACCGATAGTCACATCAGCAGTTGGTTTAGTATTCAGAACCACAGTAAAGTTAGCCTTAGTGCCATCTTCGCCCGTAGTTAACCCCGCCGTCGGATTCACCGTAATTCCCGGAGTTTCCTTGTCACTGTTGGTGACGGTGACATCTTCAGGATCGAGGTTATTGAAATTAGGATCGGTGCTGACAGCAGCAGCCGTGACAATTTTGTAAGGTTGAGAACCATCAGCTACTAAATCGTCAACGCCAGTCACCGTTATTGTTTGCGGTCGATTGTAGTTAGCAGGAGTGAAAGTTAAGCTATTAGTCGAAACTGTTCCTTCGGCTAGATTGGAACTGCTCAAACCGATCGCAACATCAGCAGTGGGTTGAGAGTTGAGTTTGACAGTGAAGGTAGCAGTGCCACCCACTTCACTTGTAGTTAATCCTGTTGGGTTAACAGTAAAGCCAGCTTTGTCATCATTAGTAATAGTTGTGCCAGCGGTAGCAGTCGTAATTGTCGGTGTTACGCCTGGGCTGGTGGGATTTGACAGGGTGACGGCAATGGTTTCGTCGGGTTCAACTAGGGTGTCGCCTAACACATCCAGAGTAATAGTTTTGGATGTTTCACCGGCGGCAAAATTAATTGTGCCAGTAGCAGCAGTTGCCGCAGAAGTGCCGCCGATGTTGTTGTAATCGCTGACGTTTGTAGCTGTTCCGGCGATCGTATAATTGACGCTACTTGCCCCGCCTGTGTTGCCGCTGCGAGTCGCAGTAAAAGTCAGAGGTTTTGTGCCACTATTGCCTTCGGGAATGCTGGGAGTACCAGCGGCAATGGCATAAGAAACAGTACCGTTAGCAGCAATAGTTAGTGTTGTTTGTTTGGTTGTACCTGCAACTCCTCCGGTGATTGTGCCAAAGTTGAGGATTGCGGTTTCGGCGTTTTCAGGGAGATTGTCGGGTTTGATAGTAACTGCAACATTTTTGGTGAGTGCGGCACCTGTTGCACCTGCGGGGAATGTAATCGATGTTGGGGAAATAGTGTAGTCTGAATTTTGTGTGGCACTGCTGCTGGGGTCGATCGCAATTGGTACTGTTACATCGCTCAAAGGAGTGCCGCCGCTGAGAGTGACGGGAATATTAACTACTGTATCCGTAGTTCCTTCTGTACCGCTGTAAGTTGCAGTACCAAAATTAACTGTATTGGGTGTATTTAGCAGCACCGAAACGTTATCTGAAGCGTTGTTCGCTACTGCCAAATCCGGGAGAGTATCAGCATTAAAGTTGCCGGCAATAATGGAAGTTGGATCTGTCCCCACAGCAAAGTTAATGGGTGTACTAAAACCGCCACTGCCGTTGCCTACTAAAATTACAGCGCCGCTGGTGCCTCCTACTGCTAAGTCAAGTTTGCCGTCTCCGCTAAAGTCATTCGCAACAATGCCTTGCAGCCCTGTCCCCGCGCTAAAATTAGTGACTGCGCCAAAGCCGCCAGTGCCATTTCCCAATAGAATTGAGACATTGTTAGAGCCGGTGTTAACTACGGCTAAGTCGAGGAAATTGTCTCCGTTAAAGTCCCCATTGGCGATCGAATTTGGATTCTGCCCAGCCCCAAAATTAGTAGCTGCACCAAAGCCGCCAGTGCCATTCGCTAAAAAAACAGAAATGGTGTTAGATAAACTGTTCGGTACAGCTAAATCGGAAAAAGTATCCCCGTTAAAGTCCCCCACTGTCATGAAAGCGGGAATTGACTGCGCGCTCAAGTTGGTGTTGAAATTCAATGCCCCGCTACCGCTGCTATTTGCCAGCAAAATTGTGACAGTACCAGAGGGACTGGTAGGGCTTGCATTGACTACTGCTACGTCTGAAAAGTTATCGCCGTTAAACTTCCCAACTGCAACCGAGATAGGGGATACTCCTGTAGGATATGGAGTGGGGCTGCCAAAACCGCCCGTACCATTTCCTAAGAAAATTGAGAGGGCGCCACCAGTGCCACTAGCCACTACTGCTAAGTCAGGGAAATTATCGTTGTTAAAATTGCCGACGGCGATCGATTGGGCACTTGACACGGCCAAGGTAGGAATAGGCGCGGGATTAAAGCCACCAGTGCCATTGCCTAACAGGATAGAAACGGTGCCAGATCCTTGGTTTGTTACAGCTAAATCGGGTTTGCCATCGACGTTAAAATCCCCCGTAGCAATACCGTAGGGATTTGTCCCCGCGCCAATATTTGTGGCCGCACCGAAAGTGTTCAAAACGTACTCGTAAGCTGCTAATACTTCGGCTTCAAATACTAGCGGTGTTTCTATTTTCCCGGTTCTGACTTCCAGTTTCCAGTCGCCACCTTTGGCTACGCTTCCGGTGAGGTTTTGGGAAGCTGCAACGTTTGTATTTGTGAGTTGGGCAATTCGTTGAATAAAGGCGAAACCGTCTATATCTCTCGCCTGTTTATCATCTATGGCGTATTCATTATCTATGGCGTATTCATCCGATCCGCCGGGGGTTGAAACCCCCGTCTCATAGCGAAAGTCCACTGAAGAGGACTGTTTATTGAGGTTGTTTCCAGTCGGTTTCAACCGACTTTCGCTTTGAGCCAGGGAATTCATTCCCTGGCGGACTTTGGGGTAAGCAGTCGGTTTCAACCGACTTTCGCTTTGAGCCAGGGAATTCATTCCTTGGCGGACTTTCGGACAAGCGCGAGGTGCTGATGCGACATTACAACCGTAAATCAGAATGTCTGCGCCCAGAGTTAAAGCACTCCGCCACTGCTGCAATTTCTCGGAATAAGTCTCCACATTATCTGCACTCAAGCAGCCATTACCCAATTGCAAGTTACCCGGAGTACCGTGAGAAATGATGTGAATGCTGTCAATATTGGTACGAAGAGCTAAAATTTGAGTAATTTGGTCGATCGCATCCCGGTTCCCATCCAAAACGACTACTTCCGTACCCGGTTTTACCCCGGCGATCAAACTTTGATAATCTTCAACTTTCGGATCTATAAAGGCGATCGCACTTACTGAAACTCGATTATTTAAATTTGGCATAATACACCTATTGATAGCTAAAAAAAGACAATGATTTCCCTATTTCGCGACTTGCATCCGAAACTATTTCTGAAGGTTGTAGTAACCATAACTGTTTTTTTAGAAAATCTATATAAACTTTTCTTTATAAACACTTTTTTAATTAAAGTTTTGATAAAGTTGGGGAAATTTATTAAGTAATATTACGGATGAGCCAGCGCGAGGTTGATGGTTAACACACAAAAAATTCAACCGCAAGTGTAATTATACTGAAATATTAAAATTGGGATTTTTGATACATACAGCAGATTCCACATTTATGAAGTACACCCGCCTATCGTTCGATTCCCGTAGGGACACGGCACCGTGCCCAAGGCGTGTCAACTTAAGGAGTTGACCCCCAGATTTCCTGATAGTAAGCGGCATTTTCTCTATGTCGCGATCGTTCTTGTTTAATCAGACCCAACATTTTATAACTTTCCACTAAATATGTAACTACTTCTGTACTTTTTCCCCGAAATAAAGCTCGCGAAAAATGATATAATCCACGAACAACCATCTCTACTGAAATTCGTTCTTTGGGTTGACATAACTCCACAGCTACTGATGAACATAAATCATTGACAACTGCATAAAATATCCGGCGTTGCATAAATTTTAATTTCTACTCCGTTATTTCCACCTAAGCTATCGCGCATTTAAATTGCATATTCGACGCGGGCGGGACACCCCACTCATTGTTTGATTGTTTTTTGACAGACAATTTAAATGCCGCAACAGCTTAAATTAGATGCGATTACCCTGTGTAGCAGCGATTATCGCCCAATACGCTTGGGTTAATGTTTTTTTGTCCGAAGAGAGCTTTGGGCGAAGCATAAGCCCGAAGGGCCCGCACGCGCCAACGCAGTATCTATTTTTCACAGGGTTTTGTCTCCATGAGTGTCCGATCCCAAGCGTATTGGATTATCGCCCAGTTTTTATTTCTATTTATCGCAGCGTTAACTGCTAGTTCACTCCTGGAGGCAGCGCCTCTATAAGTAGCACGTAAAACCACTTTTTGTGTCCAGGACTGTAGCTGATAACCGCGGATCGTCATAGAGCTCAGCCCTGATTTTTCTACACCGCCAATTGTGAAATCAATGTGATTTAAAAATGAATAAATTATGAGAAAATTGTAACTTTTTCAAAATTTAGTGTAAAGTAAAACTGTCAAGAGGAACACTTTCCCTATAATATCTAACAGTTTACAAAAATGGATGCAGCCACTACCGTCTTTCTTTCCTTGGGCCTAGCAGCAGATGCTTTTGCTGTTGCTGTTTCTAGCGGTTTAGCAATCAAACACATGAAGGTCAATAAAGCTTTAAAAATCGCCTTGTTTTTCGGCGGTTTCCAAGCTTTAATGCCCCTCATAGGATGGTTTGTCGGTCTGACTTTTAGTTTTTTGATAACACCGATCGACCATTGGATAGCTTTTGGACTTTTGAGTTTCATTGGCGGTAGAATGATTTACGAATCGCTGCAAAGTCAAGAATGCGAGAAAAAGTTCAATCCCTTAGATACGGGGACTTTGATAACGCTGTCGGTGGCGACGAGTATCGATGCTCTCGCAGTTGGCATCGGATTTGCTGTCCTGAAAGATTCTATTGCTCTTGCGGTGACTGCAATCGGATTTATTACTTTCTTTTTAGCTTTTGCAGGCGTGTTTATCGGGCACAAGTGCGGAAACTTGTTTGCTAATAAAATTGAATTTTTGGGGGGCGCTATTTTGATTTTTATTGGCAGCAGAATCTTGTTTATGCACTTAACAGAAGTGCCATTAGTTATGGGTCATTAGTCAGTAGTCAGTAGTCAGTAGTCAGTAGTCAGTAGTCAGTAGTCAGCAGTCAGTAGTCAGTAGTCGAACAGTGACATCAGAGTCTATGGTGGCTCCAATTCGCAATTCGCAATTCCCAATTCGCAATTCCCAATTCGCAATTCGCAATTCGCAATTCGCAATTCCCAATTCCCAAAAAATGCTATAACAGCAATATTGCGTTAAAGGGTAAAAATTTTGTGTTGAAACTTTACGGCGGAGCCCGCAGCAGGGCATCAATTGTCAAGTGGTATCTAGAAGAAATAGGGGTTCCCTACGAATTCGTCACCCTAGATATGCAAGCAGGGGCACACTTGCAGCCAGAGTATCTCGAAATTAACCCGATCGGCAAAGTACCGGCAATTGTTGATGGGGATTTTAAACTTTGGGAATCCGGTGCAATTCTGTTGTATTTAGCTCAAAAACATGGTAAAATGCCCGAGACTTTGGAGCAGCAAGCTGAAATTGTGCAGTGGGTCATGTTTGCTAACGCCTCCCTCGGGCCGGGAATATTTACAGAAGCAACTCGCGATCGCGAAACTCCCCGCTTGTTAACACCGCTTAATCAAATCTTCGAGAAACAGCCGTTTTTAATGGGTGATGAATTCGGCGTCGCCGACGCAGCAGTCGGGTCAATATTGGGTTACATTCCGATGATGCTAAAACTAGACCTCAGTCCTTATCCGGCTGTTGTAGATTACATCAAGCGGATCTCAGAAAGGCCAGCTTTCAAAAGTGCGATCGGCGGTAGCTGAAGGAAGGCACTACACGGATTTTGACACTGATACACGGATGAATTCTTGAGCGTGAGTCAGAAGTCAGGAGTCAGGAGTCAGAGGGCAGAAGGAAGAGGGCAGAAGGAAGAGGGCAGAGGAATAAAACTTAACATCTAAAAGCAGGGGCAATTTGTGAATTGCCCCTACTTTTAATGAAATCAGACTTATCTGAACCCGACAGCAGCCTGCCAAACAAAAGCCAGCAGCAAGAAAAACACCGGAATCACCGGCAAAACATTAACCAAAGGCTCAAAAATCGAATAAGCCTCGGGCATTTTTGCTAAAAGTAATGCAGCTTCCATGAATCAACCTACCTATCCAACAGAATTTTCATAATTGTCGCATATCTTTACCCAAGGCAATCATGATTAATCGACTCTCGGTGCGAGCCAGCCGGCAAACTCTTCAGTAAATCGATCGGCCAAAATCGCCTCCCGCATTTTCCCAGTAAAGCGAATCAACTCCGTCACATTGTGAAGCGCCAGCAAAGTATACCCCAGCACTTCGTTAGCCCGCGCCAAATGAGCCAAATAAGCCCGACTGAATTTTTGGCAGGTATAACAAGGACAAGACTCATCTAGCGGAGCAAAATCCTCGCGAAACCGAGCATTTTTCAAATTCCAGCGTTCCCCACCAACAAAAGCCGTCCCGTGGCGGGCCAGCCGAGTCGGAATCACGCAGTCAAACATATCTACTCCACTAGCCACCGCCAGCGCCATTTCCCGATAAGTCCCAATCCCCATCAAATAACGCGGTTTATTTGCCGGCAACAGCGGCGCTGTCACCTTCACAATCTCTGCGATCAAATCCCCCGATTCCCCGACACTAACCCCGCCGATGGCGTAGCCTGGTAAATCCAAATCTACTAATTGGTTCGCCGCGCGCGATCGCAAATCGGGGAAAACACCCCCCTGCACGATTCCGAACAAAGCTTGATCGGGGCGCGAGTGAGCTTGAATGCAGCGTTGCAGCCAGCGGTAAGTGCGATTTGTTGCTGCCTCCACCTCCTCCCGCGTAGCGGGGTAAGGGGGACACTCGTCAAAGGCCATAATCACATCAGCGCCCAACTGATTCTGAATTTCGATCGATCGTTCCGGCGTCAAATTAATCATGCGGCCGTCGCGGGGAGAGCGAAAAGTCACCCCATTCTCAGAAATAGTCCGCATTTGGCTCAAACTAAACACCTGAAAGCCGCCCGAATCCGTCAGCATCGGGCCCGGCCAAGCCATAAATTTGTGCAATCCGCCGGCGCCTGCGACAATCGCTTCCCCGGGCTGCAAATGCAAGTGATAAGTATTTGCCAAAACCATTTGAGAACCCGCCGCCTCAAGATGTGCCGGGGTCAAAGTTTTGACATTAGCCAGCGTCCCTACGGGCATAAATTTAGGCGTTTCAACAACACCGTGGGGAGTGGCAAAAACCCCTGCACGCGCTTGGGTATGGCTGCAATTAGCCTGACATTTAAAAGCAAATCTCGCGTTGTCTTCAGTCATTAGTCCCCGACGATCGTTAACCGCTACTCGGCCGTCCGTGTTATCTAATCTATTGTTGTTGACATCGCGACAAAAAACTCACGACCCCGCCCAAAAACGGATACAAGTTTCCGACAATCGTCGTGGAGGGCAAAAAATTTTAGACCTTAGTTCTAACTCCCAGATTCAATGCTGCAAGTAAATCTAAAATCTAAAATCTAAAATCTAAAATCTAAAATCGACTGACTGACGATTAAAACGGGGAATCATCCTCATCCAATTGCAGATCCCAGTTGCCTGAGAGTACCTGATCGACAACCGCATCCAAAGCCGCAGCATTTAAATTCCGGGCGACTTGCTCTTGCAAAGGATTGGAGAGGGGAATTAACCGCAACTGCCGTCCGTCTTGAATCAGGTCAAAATAAGCACCCTCGACCGGGGAATGTTTCAGTTCCAGGTAATCAAAACTATACACGTTCAAATAAAGCGCGTGGTTGGCAATCAGGGTAGAACGGTGCGGGTTGGCGAAGACTTCGAGCACATAACCTTCCCCTTCGCTGTAAGTCTTGCCATCTTGTATGTGAAGGTAGCGGACACGTCCTAAATCAAACAGCAATCTTTTGATATCGCGTTTGTTGACGACAATGCCTGTATCGATGATACAAGGAGCAACTACCCTGTTATTCAATTGGTCGTGACTCATGGAGTAAAAGCCTCTGTTGTAGTATGTTCCCGTCTTGGAAATCAGGGAGTTAGCTAGAATTCTTGGGAAGGGAAACGCGGATCTTGAGTTTAGTCATTTTAGATAGGGAGCTTCGGGCTCGCTGCCGGCAGAGGTTTTCCGGGGAAAAGAGCTCGGACAGGAGGAATGCCCGATCCAAAGGACTAGGGTCTTACAGCTCCAATTCTGGCACACGCTAAAGGATTGACAACTGCATACGAGATGAAAAAACTTTCTATCTTATGGTGGATAATAAATTGGTTCGCTCTACGATCGGCTTTTTCCGGAATCAAGGCGCTGCCATCGCAGCCGCAGTCGCTTTTTATACTTGTTTGCCGGTGCCGATGTCTTGGACTTTGGAGTTTCGGGGCATTGCTCGCTTGGCACCGGCGATCGGGCTTTTGATTGGGGGGATGCTGGGACTGGCGGATCTTGGGTTGCAGTTGTTGGGGATGCCTGCTCTGACTCGATCGGCCTTGGTGGTAGTCTTGGGCATCGCCGTGACTGGCGGGCTGCACCTAGACGGCGCAATGGACGCGGCGGACGGGCTGGCTGTACCAGACCCCGTGCGCCGGCTGGAAGTCATGCGGGACAGCGTTACAGGAGCCTTTGGGGCAATGGCTGCGATCGCGATCGTGCTGCTGAAAACTGCCGCTCTCTCGGACTTGAATCACTATCGGTGGCTGGCTTTGATGGGTGTCGCGGGTTGGGGGAGGTGGGGCCAACTGGTGGCGATCGCCCGCTATCCCTATCTCCGGGCCGAGGGTAAGGGAGCTTTTCACAAAGAATCGATTTATTCTCCTTTTGATTTTATACCAGGAGTGCTGTTGCTGCTGAGTTTGAGCGTGCTGCAAGTTGTTCTGGAGGGCGATCGGTGGCTGTTGGCGGTGGGGATGGCTTTGGGGGGAAGTGCGATCGGAATTTTTGCCGGAGCCTGGTTTAACCACCGTTTGGGCGGCCACACGGGCGATACTTACGGTGCTGTAGTCGAGTGGACGGAGGCTTTGTTGCTGTGTCTGTTGGCGGCGTTGGAAGGTTAAACAGTTGACAGTTGACAGTTGACAGTTGACAGTTGACAGCGATTTTTTAGGATGAGGATTTAAACAATTGATCTCAAATCCGGTAGCATCGGAATTGTAAAATCGAGTCATATCAAATCCGCGCTTCATCGTCCTGTATTCATCTCTCTGGGATCTTCCTCTGTGTTCTCTGCGCCCTCTGCGGTTAAATCATTCCGATGCAACCGGAAACGATTTGATAGTTGATAGTTGATAGTTCACAGCGAAAATTAGATCGGGGTTTTTGCTGTCCATTGTCCACTGTCAATTGTCCAATGTTAACCTTGAAGCCGATCGACCGCAGCCTGCAATTTTTCCCCCAGTATCCGAACGTGAGGTTCTTTTAACATCCCAAGGTGGTCGCTAGGAATGTCGTAAACCTCTATTCCTCCCGTAATTACCCCACCCCAACCCAACTCGCGATCGGCACCAAACGCGACCGCACTCTCAACTGCCTTGAAAATAGAGGCCCGACCCGGATAAACTCCCGCTACATAATCTCTCAATGCCTGGTGATTTAATTCCCGATGAGTGAAGTTTTCCAAATAAATTGGCAGGGGACGCCCCGTCGCCCGGTACCACTTGCACAACATTCTCCACTGAATATCAGTGAGGGACTCGATTTTTCCGTTCAGATTGCTCTTTGCTTTCTCCAGAAATACAGCAGGCGTCAGCCGTAAAACTTTCATCGCGCGTTCACTCTTCTTAATCTCAGACAAATTGTTGAAAGCATCCGGCCCGTAGGTGTCCAACAATCCCAGCAAAGCTACCTTCTCACCTAGATCGTGAAGTTGCCGAGCCATCTCAAAAGCTACTGTCCCACCAAAAGATACTCCTAACAGAAAATAAGGGCCGTGTGGCTGAAAAGTTCGCATTTCTTGAATGTAGTAAGTCGCCAAGTCCTTAACTCGATTGGGGGGAGCCAATTTTTCATCCATAATCTGGGTTGACAGTCCCAAAACAGCCTGCGATCGCTCCAAATAATTCATTAAAGGACGGTAAAATTCCAATCCTCTGCCGAGTACGTGGATGCAGAACAGAGGCGGTTTGTAACTTCCTGTTCCCGGTTGAATAACTACCATCGACGGAGAAGGCGACGACCATTCGGGTTCGCGGAGAATGTTAGCCAATTGCTCAACAGTTGGCGATTGGAAAATAGCAGACAGCGGCAGCTTTTTGTCAAATACTTTCTCAATTTCTGCTAACAGGCGCGCTGCTAGCAGCGAATGTCCTCCCACCTCAAAGAAATTGTCCCTGATTCCCATTGAATTGATGCCTAAAACTTTTTCCCAAATTTTTGTCACCTGGATTTCAAACTTGTCGCGGGGGGCAACAGCAATTATTTCATTGGGCGCAGCGCCGCTAGATTGCCACTTTTGACTTGCCAAAGCGCGGCGGTCAACTTTGCCGTTGGGGTTTAAGGGCAAAGCGTCGAGGAACACAAATCCAGCGGGTATCATGTAGTCTGGCAGTCTCTCTTGCAGGAAGCCGCGCAGGGTACCGGCTGCGAGAATTTGACCCGGGCGGGAAACTGCATAAGCTGCGAGACATTTGTTGCCCGAAGCATCTAACTGAACTGCGATCGCCGCTTGGCTGACATCTGGATGTCCGGCGAGCACAGCCTCAATTTCTCCCACTTCTATGCGGAAGCCGCGAATCTTTACCTGATTGTCGGTGCGTCCGAGGTACTCGATGTTACCGTCGGGCAGGTAGCGGGCTAAATCCCCTGTTTTGTAAAGGCGATTTGATTTGGGATGATTAGATGCTTCTTGGCTTTGGGCAATCTCTAGTTTCTCACCAGCATTCCCCAATCTAAAATCTAAAATCGGCAATCTAAAATCGTTGAAGGGATTGGGAATAAACCTTTCGGCTGTCAAATCGGGGCGGTTGAGGTAGCCTCTGGCCAAGCCTGCACCGCCTGTATACAATTCGCCCGGAACGCCGATCGGCACTGGCTGCAAATGCCGATCGACTATGTAAACTTGAGTATTGGCGATCGCCCGCCCGATGGGAACGGAATTGCTAATTTGACTGGCAGAGTCGATCGGCGCGCAGCAAGTAAAAGTCGTATTTTCCGTCGGCCCGTAACCGTTAATTAATTTGCAGTTTGGAACTTCTCGCAGCAACTTCTGGACGTGGGGAACAGATAAAACGTCACCGCCTGCCAACAGTTGGCGCACACCCTTTAAATCTTCAATGCGATCGTCCACCATCAAGTGAAACAGTCCGGCTGTCAGCCACAATATTGTCACATTGTATAAGCGAATCGCCTCTCCCAACTCTGCCAAAGATGGGCTGCCGGCAGGGAATACCGCCAGTTGCGCCCCGTTGAGCAGCGCTCCCCAAATTTCCAAAGTCGAGGCGTCGAAGGAAATCGGAGCCAGTTGCAGGAAGACTTCTGCTGCGGTGAGGCTGGCGAAATTAGTGTCTTTGACTAACCGTACTACGCCCCGGTGGACGACGCAAACGCCTTTGGGCTTGCCTGTCGAGCCTGAAGTATACATGACATAAGCTAGATTGTCTGCATTAGCGAGATTGGCTGGGTTTATCTCACTTTGTGCGTCTATTTCCTGCTGCGCCGCATCCAGACAAATTATTTTTGCTCCGCAGTCGGGAAGTTTTTCTACTAGGTGCTGTTGAGTCAAAAGCACCGATATTTGGGCGTCTGACAGCATGAAATCCAGCCGCTCTTTGGGATAAGCTGGGTCTAAGGGCAAGTAAGCCGAGCCTGCTTTGAGAACTGCTAAAAGCGAGACGATCGCATCCATAGATCGATCCAAACAAATGCCCGCTAAAACTTCCGGGCCAGCCCCCAAAGTTTGCAAGTAATGTGCGAGTTGATTGGCGCGACAATTTAGCTGGTGGTAGGTTAGCTGTTGCTCTCCAAAAACTACGGCTACAGCGTCGGGAGTTTGTTCTGCTTGAACTTCAAATAGTTGGTGAATGCAGGCAGATTCGGGATAATTTGTTTGAGTGTTGTTCCACTCAACTAATAGCTGTTGGCGTTCCGCTGCCGTCAAAATTGGCAAGTTTTTCAGCGGGTACTCTGGATTAGCAACTATCCCCTCTAACAGCACCTCAAATTCAGCCATGCGGCGGCGGATTGTCGCAGCATCAAATAAGTTGGTATTGTACTGGCACTCCAGCACGAGTTTGTTTTTTGTTTCGCTGGCATTTACTGCCCATTCAAAGTTTTCAGAAGTTCTTGGATTCGAGAAGACTTCCGCTTTAAAACCTTCAAAATTAAGCTGATCTTCCGTAAGTTGCACGTCCAGATTAAAAGTTACAGGCACTAGCGGAATGCGGCTGAAATCCCGAGGCATTGCTAGTTTTTTCACAAGAGTACCGAATGTTAGCTGCTGGCAGTCGAGAGCATCTAAAATTGCCGTGCGGCGCGATCGCAAATAATCTCTAAAAGATTGTTCCTCGTTAATGCGGGTGCGGAGCGGCAACAAGCTCACGCAGTGTCCCGCAAGCTTGTCTTTTCCCCCAACCAGTTGTCCCGCCGCCGGCATTCCGACAACCAAATCCTCTTGCCCGCACAAGCGGTACATAAAAGCTTCAAATGCAGCAAAGAGAGTTGTAAAAAAACTGCACCCTGCTTTTTTTCCCAGGCGTTTGAGGTTAGCAACCACATCTGGATTGAGTTCCCAATCTTCCCGCGATCCCTGGTAAGTTCTCAAAGCAGGTCGCGCTCTGTCTGTCGGCAAATCTAGCACCGGAATTGTGCCGGAAAACTGTTCTAACCAATACTTTTCAGCCTCAATAATTTCGGCTGTTGTTGAGTTTACTTCTTGTGAAATTGCGTATTCTATAAAACTTTCTGGTTGTGGAAGATTGGCAGCTAACCCTTGCTGTCTGGCAGAATAAATTGCTCCCAAATCCGGGAATAGTATGCCCCAAGACCAGCCATCGCAAATGATGTGGTGGCCTGTGAGAATAACGATGTGTTCCTGCTCTTGCAGCTTAATAATTTGACTGCGAAACAGCGGCCCGCGCACTAGATTGAAATGTCGATCGACTTCTTCACGGCGCAAATGTCCTAATTTCGATTCGCGATCGCGATCGTCCACAATTGACAAGTCGATCGCCGGAATGTCGAGTTCGATCGACGACGCAATACAAAGAGTCGATCCGTCAGGGCTAAATGTTGTCCGCAGCGCCTCGTGCCGCTGCACCAATTCCTGAATGGACAATCGGAGAGATTCAACGTCGAGGTTTCCTTGCAATCGCAGACACATCGACTCGTTGTAAGCGCAATTTGCCTCGTCTCCCATTTGCACGGCAATCCAGATTTCTTTCTGCGATTCCGTCGCGGGTACGCAAGCAAAAAGTTCTCCGCCGGCGAAAGGATCGAAATCTACAGCGGTTAGTTTTGGTTGTAAATCTGCGGTTGTTTTCATTCGCTATGCGTTGGTTAGTATCTTGTATGGTGCGTCGCTGGCGGATTTGAGATTTTATTTTGAGATCGCCCGTGGGCGACGCACCCGGAGCTGGTGCGTCGCTGGCGGATTTGAGATTTTATTTGGAGATCGCCCGTGGGCGACGCACCCTACGGTATGCGGTAGCAATCTAAAATCTAAAATCTAAAATCTAAAATCTAAAATCTAAAATCTCTACTTTGTCCCCATCAATCTTTCGCGAGCACTCAGCAAAGCACCTGCACTCGTCAGATAAGCATTAATCATCTTGGCTTTGACCGAATTTTGGCCTCTAGGGATACAACATTCGTTCGTAAAAAATTTCCAATTTGATTCGCAAAGTTGGTCAAATGCTACAGAAATTGTTAACGTCAGCGACCTTGCCGTGTGATACCAGCCACAGGGAATAAATAGCGTTTCACCGGCTGAGATGGTAATAGTTATTGGCGTAGCTTCAGCCAAAAGCGGATATTTTTTTAAGTCTGGATTGTGATGGTTTTCAATCTCAGATAGCCAAGGAGAACCTGGTTTTGGGTAAAGATACTTTTGCTGCTCCGGCGGAAAAATTGTAAATTCTTTTTCCCCGTACATTTGATTGATATACGCATAGAGTCCGAGAAAATCGTAGTGCAAATAAGGAAATTCTCCGCCCGGCCCGCCGAAGAATATTTCTAAGTCGTACAAATCATTGAGCAGCATCTTCGGGATTAAGCTGCTGTGCGTGCGATCGGGTGTGGCCATACTCGGTCTGGGAGAAATATCGGGTTCTAAATCGGCAAAATCTTTGCGAACATTTAGTTTGAAAGGATAGGGAGCCGGATTCTCTTTTGTGGAATTCTTTAGTAAATCGAACAATTTGTTGAGCGTGTAAATTTTACCACCTATTTCAATTTCTCGATCGCCAAATTTTTCTTGAAAATACTCCGGCGTAAATTTCGCTGTGGCCGACCAATTTTTTGATAAATCCGTGAAAATAACTGGTTTGCCCGGATTGCGGTACTCGTTGACAAATTCTTGGTGGGTCAGACCTGTGCGGCGGTCTACTTGCATAGTTTTTGCTGTTTGGAGCATTTTAGTTTTTCCTGGGTTTGTTAGTTGAAATTTATTGCCGATTAGAAGAGTATTTTGAAAGAGGTAGATTGCGATTTATATCAATTCCGGTTGCATCGGAACGATCGAAACGCAGAGGACGCAGAGGACACAGAGTCAGAGAACAGAGAGATGAATAATTCCGATGCTAATGGATTTAATATTACCGTTGGGTGGGGGCGGGTTTTCGAGATGATCGGTCTTAGGCAATTACGGTTGGTAAAACCCGCCCCTACAGGATTTAATTGCCAACCCGAACGCTTAATTTGATAAACTATCTCCTACTTGTAAATGTTTTCCTGGACGCTCTGGATCTGCGATGTACCAAGCTGGATTGCCATTAGGGTCTCGCCCTAATTTGGCACCGGGTACGGGAGAATTGCTTGCGAATGCAGTTGAGGATTTCGATCCATTGGTATTGCCATTTTTGTGGAAATCAAGAACCTTCATATTGCCACCAGACGGATCGGCCAAAAATCCGGCTGACTGCAATTCGGCAATGCTGTTTTTAAATGCTTCCTTGGCAAAAGCAATATCTGCGTCGGAATGCGCTAGCGTCAGAAAACACGGGCGGTGATCCCAAATGTGAATTCCTTTTTCCCGCAGCGAGTAAAACAGCAGTTCTCCATGAGTAAAATCTTGCGGGTAGGTGATTTTGAACAGGGAACCGAAGTTTTTAACTGTGAAAGGTGCTTGCTCTCGATCGAACATGGCGTTCAATTCTGCAACGAATTTGTCGGTTTTGGCATTGAGATCGCGCTGCAATGAAGGCCCGCCGCGCTTCAAATATTCGAGAGATGCCTTGGCTGCTGCTAAAGTCAGCGGGTGGCGCACAAAAGTCCCTGCAAAATAGGTGACGCCAACTTCCGGGAACGAGTCGTCTCCGAACTGCCAGAAACCGCCGTCTAAAGCGTCCATCCAGGCAGATTTGCCCGCGATTACCCCGATCGGCATCCCGCCGCCGACGACTTTGCCGTAGGTGCCGATATCCGCTTGTACGCCGAAATATTCTTGGGCGCCGCCCGGTGCAACTCGGAATCCGGTAATCACTTCGTCCATAATGAAGGCGCAACCAGCTTGCTCGGTAATCCGGCGCACTTCGTGGAGGAATTCTCGCGGTTGCCAGTCGGGACGGCGGCTTTGTACCGGTTCTACCATGATGGCTGCAAACTCGCCCGCCCGCGCTTTGAGGATTTCCAAGGATTCGGGTTCGCCGTAGTCGAGGATTAAAGTATTGTCAACGGCGGATTGGGGAATGCCCGGTGCTGCGGGGAGCGATCGCAGTTTTTTGGTGCCGCGCACGATCACTTCGTCGAAAATTCCGTGATAGTCGCCCGTAAACATGACGATCGTACTGTTGCCCGTGACGGTGCGGGCCAGGCGCATTGCGCCCAAAACGGCTTCAGAACCCGTGTTGCAGAAGGCGGCGCGATCGTGTTTTGTCATCTCGCACACGAGCTCGGCAACTTCTCCGGCTAGCGGTGTTTGCGGGCCGATTTCATACCCGCGCTGCATTTGAGCTGCGATCGCTTCTGTAATAAATGCAGGCGAATATCCGAAAAAGTTCGACCCGAAACCGTTGGTTAAATCCACGTATTCGTTGCCGTCTTCATCCCAAAGTTTAGAACCGGACGATCGCCCCACCACGATCGGATAAACCAACTCTTTCATCGTCCGGTTAAACCCCGAAACTACCCGCGGATCGGCGAGGTGGTGGCGGTGAGTCTGAGTGTACTGTTTGGATTTCTGAGTTCGCGCCGTATATCGCTTGACAAATGTTTCTAAATATGCTGATTGCGACGGAGTTAATCCGTCGCGATCGGAGGTGTCGATGCGGGCGGCGGCACCGAACACCTTTTTGGGTTCTGCGGTTGGTTCCGCTGTTGGTGCTGCTGTTGGTGCTGCTGTGGGTGCGATCGCGCTGCCGTTAGTCTGGGATGGAGGGATATTTTGAACGGGTGCCGGCGGCTGCGAGATAACTTGACTGTTAGTTGTCGGTGCCGGCTGTGCGGGAACCAAACCAGCGCCGCCCAACAGTTCTAGCTGTCGCGACATAATTTGCAACTGCTGCCCGATCAGGTATTCGAGATTGCCAGACTGTACGGGAATCGCAATTGCGGGCTGGAGACTGGGTAAGGGCAGATTTACAGGCGCGTTGACTGCAACGGGAGTGGCAATGGGCGCAGGAGGTGCTACTGTCGGTGCGATCGCCGGTACGGGCGCGGCTTGTTGGACTGCAGGAGTTGCAGGCAAAACCTCCGGCGGCAGAGCACCATCGATAAATTCAGATAAAGTGCCGAGAGTGGGGAAAGTTTCTAATAGCTGGCGAAAGGTAATTTTGATGCTAAATTCTTTTTGCAAATTCAGCGCTACTTGAGTCAAAGACAGAGAATCCAAACCCATTTCTAGGAAAGTTAAATCCTCATCAACACTGGCTAAATCTTCACCGGAAGTTTCTTCTAGGATGTTTTTAATTACAGGGATAAGTCTGTATTTGCGCGCTGCTTGTTTGGTTTCAACCTGTGAATTTGGCATCGGTAATTGATTGTTGACTGTTGACTGTTGACTGTTGACTGTTGATTGTTGGGAATTGGGAATTGGGAATTGGGCATCGGGCATCGAGAATTGGGAAGTTTCTCCCTCTCCCCCTCTCCCACTCTCCCCCTCTCCCACTCTCCCTTTCTCCCCCTCTGACACTTTTGGTTCGATCCAGAAGCGTTTGCTCTCGAAGGGATAAGTCGGCAAGGGAAGGCGATCGCGCGTTTCCTCTTGATAAAAGCTCTGCCAGTCGATCGATACTCCGCAAAGCCAAAGCTGTCCGGCTGCACTCAACAAAGCCACCCATTCAGTTTGATTTTCATGGCTGTCGCTGAGGGAAGAAATGGCAACTTGTTTTTTCAAATCTTTGGCTTGTTTGCGAGCTAAAGTAGCAGCCGTTGTTCTCGGCCCGACTTCCAAAAGTATCCGGTTCGGATCTTGCCAAAGCTCTTTTATCCCGTCGGCAAAACGCACTGTCGCCCGCAAATGCCGCGCCCAATACATCGGATCTGTTGCTTGTTCCGCTGTTATCCAACTAGCAGTTACAGTCGAAACAAATGGGATAGTTGGCGCTGACAACTGCACTTTTTTGACATATTCGGCGAAAGGTTCGACGATCGAATCTACCATCGGCGAATGAAAAGCGTGGGAAGTGTGCAGTTGTTTGCAGACAACGCTTTCGCTTTCTAGTTGCTGCTGAAAAAGTGCGATCGCCTCCGTCGGCCCGGAAACCACGCACAAATCAGGCGCATTCACCGCAGCCACTGCCAAATCCGCACTCAAGCGCCCCTCGACTTGCGCCGCCGGCAACCGCACCGACAGCATCGAACCCCCCGGCAAATCTTGCATCAAGCGCCCCCTCGCTGCCACTAGCATCAAGGCATCTTCCAGGGAAAACACGCCTGCGATCGTTGCCGCTACAAATTCGCCGATGCTGTGCCCGATCGCACCTTGGGGAGTGACGCCCCAACTCTGCCACAGCTTGGAAAGCGCGTATTCTACGGTAAATATCGCAGGCTGAGTCAAGAAAGTTTGGCGCAGCGATTCGGCGGCTGTGACTTCATCGCTGCCGGGATACAGGACTTTCCGCAAATCTCGGCCGAGGTGCGGCTGCAAAATTTCGGCGCAGCGATCGACTGTTTCGCGGAATAAAGGCTCGGATTCGTACAAATTCAAGCCCATATTGACGTATTGCGACCCTTGTCCCGGAAACATGAAGATTACTGCCGGATTTCTCGATTCGGTGCAGCGGGTTGCTGTACGCAGCGGTGGCAGCGATTCGAGTACCTGCACGGCATCGGCGCGATCGCTGCAAACAGCGAAACGGCGGTAATTGAAGGCTTGCCGCCCGATTTGCAGGGTGTAAGCAGCATCGGCGAGATCGATCTCCGGGTTTTGGGCGAGGTGCGATCGCAAATTTGCGGTAGCTGCGTCCAAAGCAGATGGAGTTTTCGCCGACAGCAGCAGTAACTGCCGCGGGCGAGAAGGACTCGACGGTTCTAGCGCGGGCGCTTCTTCGAGGACAACGTGAGCGTTGGTGCCGCCGACACCAAACGAACTGACACCCGCTCTTCTGGGCGTTTTGCCGGCTTTCCATTCCGAGAGTTCGGCGTTGACGTAGAAGGGGCTGTTGGCAAAATCAATGGCTGGATTCGGTTGCTCGAAGTGCAGAGTGGCGGGTATTTGCTGGTGTTTGAGGGCTAAAGCTGTTTTGATCAGCCCTGTGACTCCCGCCGCGGCGATCGTGTGTCCGAAGTTGCTTTTGACGGAGCCGATCGCGCAAAATTGTTTGGCTGCGGTTTTCAGAGCAAAAGCCTGAGTCAGCGCTTCTATTTCGATCGGATCGCCCAGAGGGGTTGCCGTGCCGTGGGTTTCGACGTAGGATATGGTTTCGGGATTCACGTCTGCCATCGCGTGCGCCATCGCGATCGCCTCTGCTTGCCCGTCTACGCTGGGCGCTGCAAAGCTGACTTTGGCTGCCCCGTCGTTATTCAAGCCGACTCCGCGAATTACGGCATAGATTGTATCTCTGTCGGCGATCGCTTCTTCCAAACGCTTGAGTACAACTGCCCCGGCAGCGTTGCCGAACACTGTTCCTTCAGCCTTGGCGTCGAAAGGTTTGCAGTGTCCGTCGCTGGAGAACATCCCCCCTTCTTGATACAAATAACCGCTATTTTGGGGAACCGTAATTGATATCCCGCCGGCCAGGGCTAAGTCGCACTGGTAGCTCATCAAAGCATAAAAAGCTTGACAAACTGCAACTAATGATGTAGAGCAAGCGGTATGCACGCTGACGCTCGGCCCCTTGAGATTCAGCTTGTAGGAGGTGCGGGTAGCAATGTAGTCTTTTTCATTCCCTACCATCACCTGAAACTCGCCCGCGCGGGAAATTACATCCGATCGTCCGGCGATGTTGTTGGGAAAATAAGTATTGTTGCCCGTGCCGGCGTAGACTCCGATCGAGCCGTTGAAGGTATTCGGATCGCAGCCTGCATTTTCTAAGGCAGCCCAAGCTATTTCTAAAAAAACGCGCTGCTGCGGGTCGGTAATTTCGGCTTCGCGGGTACTCACGCCGAAAAATGCTGCGTCAAAGCGATCGGCACCGTCAAGAATTCCTCTAGCTTTGACGTAATTCGGATTTTGTCTGAGATTGGGGTCAATACTGGGGTCTAGTTCGGCGTCGCCGAACAACGTTGTAGACTCCACCCCGCCGCACAAATTCTGCCACAATTCACCGACACTGGCAGCGCCGGGAAAGCGGCCCGCCATGCCAATAATCGCAATGCCGTCAAGTTCTGAGTTTTCCTGCGAATTTGTCATAAGTTAGGGTTTTTTGGTAGATTGCTTTTGCCGTTTAAAAGCAGCTTTTTGCCGATCGGCCCTGTCTTGAAATTTGTTGTTAGATGGGCTTGCAGTCTGTCCCTGATTTAAATAATTTGCCAATTGGGCGATCGTCGGGTGCTGGAACAATTTGACAACCGATAAGTCAGCGGCTAGCAGATCCCGGACTTGGACTGCGACTTGCAGCGTCATCAAAGAATTGCCTCCAATCTCGAAGAAATTGTCGTGAATGCCGACGCGATCGAGCTTCAGCAGCTTAGACCAAACACCCGCCAGCAAAAGCTCCAACTCGCTTTGCGGTGCAGCGTAACTCTGCGACAGTTCTTGTCGCTGCGAGTCAGGTGCCGGCAGGGCGCGGCGGTCAATTTTCCCGCTGGGCGTCTTCGGCATCGCCTCAACATTCACAAACACCGCAGGCACCATGTAATCTGGGAGTTGCCCTTGCAGGTAACGGCGGAGGTCGGCTATTGCCAATTGCTCCTCTGGATTCGCCACTATGTATGCAACCAATCGTTTGTCCCCCGGTGCGTCTTCCCGCGCCAGCACCACAGCTTGTTTGACGGCGCGATGTTTTGCCAGTGCGGTTTCGATTTCTCCCAACTCTATGCGGAAGCCGCGAATTTTGACTTGGCCGTCAATCCGCCCGATGTACTCGATGTTACCGTCGGGGAGGTAGCGGGCTAAATCTCCTGTTTTGTAAAGACGATCTTCTTCATCCTCGATCGTGAGTATTTTATTTTGTCGAAAAGGGTTGAGAATAAATTTTTCAGCAGTCAAGTCCGGGCGGTTGAGATAACCCCGCGCTAAGCAAATGCCCCCGATGTATAGTTCTCCCGCTACTCCTAAAGGTATAGGCTCACCATCTTTTTGTAACAGATATATCTGCGTGTTGGCAATAGGGCGGCCGATCGGAGGCAGTGCGGGCCAATCTCCGGGCGGGCCTGCAAGGGTATAAGCTGTAACAACGTGGCTCTCGGAGGGGCCGTATTGATTGTGCAGGGTACAATTTTCTAGCTGCTGAAAGAAACTGGCTATGTAACGGTTGACTTGCAACTGTTCGCCGGCGGTGACTACTTCGCGCAGCGATTTGGGTACTAGCTGATAAGTATCGGCTGCTTCGGCTAAGTGTTGCAGGGCGATGAAAGGGAGAAATAGTCTTTGAATCTTTTGTTTGTCGATTAGCTGCAACAAACTCTGGGCATCTCGCCGGATTTCTTCTGTGATGAAAACGAGGGTGCCGCCGGCACACCAAGTACAGAACAGTTCTTGAAACGAGACATCGAAGCTGAGAGAGGCAAATTGCAGGGTTTTGGCTGGGCCTTCAAGGGTGGAGTTTTGCAGTTGCCACGCAATTAGGTTGACTAAGGCGCGGTGCGGGAGGGGAACTCCTTTGGGTTTGCCTGTGGAACCTGATGTATATATTGTATAAGTTAAATTGTCGGGAGAGACGCTGCTAGCTGGGTTTTCGGTGCTGTGACTGCTGATTGTTTCCCAGTCTGCGTCCAAACAAACGGCGCGGGCTTGATGTGCGGGCAGCCCAGATACTAAGTGAGATTGAGTGAGAATAACTGGAGCTTGGGTGTCGGCTAACATGAAGGTCAGCCGTTCTTGGGGGTACGCTGGATCTAGGGGAACGTAAGCTGCGCCTGCTTTGAGAACGCCTAAAACGCCGATCGCAATTTCTAAGGAACGTTCCATGCAAATAGCTACTAAAACATCGGGCCCGACGCCTAATTGCTGCAAGTAATGGGCTAGTTGATTGGCTTTGGAATTGAGTTCCTGGTAGGTGAGTTGCTGTTGGAGATTTTGGGAAAAAACGGCGGCAATGGCATCGGGCGATCGATCGACTTGTGCTTCAAATAATTGGTGAACGCATTTGTCTTGCGGATAATTTGCCTGAGTTTGATTCCACTGCTGCAACTGAGCAAGTTCGGCTGCTGTCAGCATTGACAATTTGCTGATTTTCTGCTGGGGATTCGCGGCTATACTTTCTAGCAAAGTTTGCAGGTGTCCCAACATTCGGGTAATGGCGATCGGATCGAACCGCTGGCGATCGCCCGCAATTTTCAACAGCAGTTCGGTTCCCCCGTATGCGTAAACTGTTAGGGGAAAACTTGTCTGTTCTAAAAGCTGAAATTCTCGGTTTTGCCAATTGCCACCGAGAGCTTGCAAGGCAGAGTTAATGTGATATTGTTCAACTACTAGCAGGCTTTCAAATAAAGCTGTGCCGCGGGAAATCTCGCTCCATTCTTGAGTTTTTGCCAGCGGCACGTTCCCGTATTCTTGAAATGCCGTCCACTGAGTTTGCAGTTGTTTGAGCCAGTCGATCGCTGGTAAATCGGGAGATACAATTACCCGAAATGGCAAAGTATTTATGAATAATCCTACCGCTGATTCTGCGTTTTCTAGATTCTGCGATCGGCTGTTGCAAATAGTTCCAAATACTACATCTTCCGAACCGGAACAGCGGCTTAAAAGCAAAGCCCACGCTCCTTGCAGCAGGGTATTTAGGGTGATTTTTTGTTCTTGAATTAGGGAGTTTAAGGCTGCGGTAACAGTTATAGAAAGCCGGATTTCTGGTGGTGTCAGGAACAGGCAAGATGCCTGTTCCACAACTGATAATTGTTTGGGTGGGGCGGGCATCTTGCCTGCCCTTAAAACATCCCCAACCAAAGGAGTAGGATCGCTGAAACCGCTTAAGTATTGTTTCCAGAATGTTTCTGCTTTCGAGATGTCTGGCTGCTGCCTCCACTCGATGCAATCTCGATCGCAGCGGGGCGGTTGTAATTCTAATGCTCGATCGGCAAACAGGGATTCGTACAAGGTAAAAACTTCTTGCAAAACAGTTATTGCAGAGGTACTGTCAAGCAAAATGTGGTGATAAGTCCAGATGAGTTTGTACTCGGTTTCCGACCAGTGGAACCAAGCCAAACGCATCAGCGGGGGTTGAGTGAGGTCAAAGCCTTGCAGGCGATCGGCTTCCAAATAGGTTTCGAGTTGGTTGGCGCGATCGCCCTCCGACAAATTGCGCCAGTCTCGTTCAACGCTTGGCAGTTCAACTTGTTGGTGTAATGTTTGCAGCGGAACTTCTTTACCTGACCAACAAAAACTCGTTCTCAAGATTGGATGCCGCTGCACTATTTGCTGCCAAGCTTTGAGGAAAACTGAAACATTCAAATTTTCGCGGATGCTACAGATCGCTTGTTCGATGTCTATCCCTGATTGTTGACCCGAAAGGCTGTCGAACAACATCCCCTGCTGTATCGGTGAAAGTTGATAGGAAGATTCACTATCAGTGGTTGCGGATTGCGGGCGATCGTCTGCTGGCAATGACATATTTATAGGTAAGTATTGAACGAAAATACTTCTAAGCAAGTGTAACTGGATTTTTAAGACTTTTTCAAGCAACTATTCATGCCGAAGCACAATAAAATCACCGATCGCGTGCATCCGAGCGTAATATTTTGTTTTTGGCTGTAATATTCGATCGGCTCAGCCGATGTTAACTCAAACTCTACCGCCCTGTAAAGTATTTATGATACATTTTACGGGTAGCGCCGCCAAAGAGCATTTCCCGTTCACCAACCGTGTAATTGCACAGCCTGTAAATATTAAAATTGCTTAATATTCTGTTGGCGATCGACTTTCTTCTCTCAAGCATAACTAAAGCCTTCAACATCTGCTATAACAGGCTGACATCCGCACTCAACAGCAATGATTTGCATCCAGTCTGCTGGCAATCGCTGCGCTAGATTAGCTACAGCCAACCTCAACCTTTAAAGAAAGCTATGGGATATTTGATTGGTGCGATCGTCCTCGGAATGTTTATTTGGGCTGGATTCGATATCGTGCACACCATCCGCAACAGGGAACTGAATCGCTCCGAAATCAACCAAAAAATTCAAGCTGAAATGGTCAAAGAGACATATTGCTGTCAATTTTTTGATTCTGAATAAGTGGTAGGGTGCGTCAGATTTGAGATTCTCAATCAGCACGGAAAGTATAATTCTGACGCACCGTTTGCTGCGGGCGTGCGTCAATCGATCGTTTTTACCCCTTAGCGGTAGGGTGCGTCAATCGATTTTAGATTTTAGATTTTAGATTTTAGATTGACCCCACGGATAAATGCGGGGGCTTGAGGATTTTAGATTTTAGATTTTGGATTGATTCCACGGTTCGATCGCGTGGCGGGTACCATCAAGAAATTCTTGGTCAGATTTGAGATTCTCAATTAGCACGGAAAGTATAATTCTGACGCACCGTTTATTCCCTGGTGCGGGGAGCATCCCATTTTTGCTTTCAGATCGTGGACGGTTGCATCAGAATAATATATTTGGATCGTATTCAGCGCTCACGTCGTCCATAGCGAACGGTAGGGATCGTTCGCTATGGACGACGTGAGCGCTCCTAAAAAACGCTTTTTACCAAATTGGGATGCTCCCCCTGGTGCGTCAGTTCTGAAATTGTGGGTTTTTCGCGAAAATAATGGTAACTGACGCACCCTACTTAATTAATGAATGGAAAATGCAATTTAAAATTTTCCATTCTCTATCTATTTTTACGCTTTCGGCTCAACCCAAACCGTCATCCCCTCAACCCTCAAACCTTTGCCGCGAGTGCCGCAATATTGACCGTTAGAAGCAACAGGAGTATCGCCCACATTTTGAATGTGAGCGCTGTAAAATACGTCGTACTTATCAGCTTGCGGGCCATTCAGCCGCGCGGCAAATCCCTCTATGCGCTTGGCTTGACCCCGGAAACCGGCCAACTCGCCTTCCGAGATCCAAGCAGTATCGCCAACTCCTTCAACGTGAGCCATGTACTGCAAATTCAAACCGGCAACGGGAGGCTCTATTTTAATTTGAAATCCTTCGACGCGGCGGCCTTGAGCGCGTGTGCCGGCATATTCTCGATCGCTAAAAGTTCGATCGCCAATTCCTTGAATGTGCGCCAACACTTTTAAACCCACAGGCGCCGCAACTTGGGAACTCGCAGACGGCGCGATCCAAACTTTGATACCCTCTATTCTCAAAGCTTTGCCGCGAGTGCCGCAATATGAGCCGTTGGAGGACACGTCGGTGTCGCCGATATTCTGAATGTGAGCGCTATAAAATACGTCGTACTTATCAGCTTGCTGCCCGCTCAACCGCACTGCAAATCCTTCAATTCGTTTCGCTTGACCCCGAAAACCTGCCAATTCTCCCTCGCTAAGCCAAGGAGTATCGCCAACACCTTCGACGTGAGCCATGTACTCGACATTTAAGCCGGGAATTGGCGGCTCGATATTAATTTGAAATCCTTCGACGCGCCGTCCTTGACCGCGACTACCCGCGTATTCTTGAGCGCCGAAAGTTCGATCGCCAATTCCCTGAATGTGCACTAAAACTTTGATTCCCAAAGCGCCCTCTACTGGAGCCTGTTGAATGTTCCGAGGTGCACCAAAAACAATGTTCCCAGAGCCGGTTGTTTGGAGCGACTGAGGTACTTCCACGCTAGGAACTATAATTACCTCGTGCATGGGGGCCGAAGGTGCGGGGGATTCCAAAATCTGGATCTCTGGCGCAACTGTAACTTGTTTCGGCGCGACATTTCCCGACGGGATGATAATCACTTCCGGCAAGGGTTGGGCGCTGATTTTTGGTTCTGGCGCTGCTTTAAATGCGGGTTCGACTTTAGCAGGTGCTGCTTTTACCATCTCAGCAATGGTTAATTTGCCTCTGGAAATGGCGACGGCTATTTGTTTGCCAAAAGCGGCGCTGACTGTTTCTTCGAGGATGACCCACTGTTCGTCGTCTAATTTGTCTTGCTGTTCCACCAGGGCGAGCACTGCTGAAACTGGGTGTTTGCCGCTGACTAAGGATTCTGCGTCGGAATGCAGTTGAGTCGGGGTTGATTCGGAAATCGCGCGGTGCAGTTCGCGGGCTTTGGCATGAACTGATTGTAAGGGCGCGAAGTCGCTTTGTTCGCGGTGGGCGATCGCCAATACTCGATCGAGCACTTTCAAAGCCGCGTCGCGAATTTCTGCTTTACCTTCGGAAGCTGCGGCAGTTTGGACTAAGTTTTGAATGTCTTTGAGGGAAGCAATTTCCCCCGGCGCGATCGCGGATTTGTTCAGTTCGAGAGCTTGTTTTTGGACTGTGGCAAAGTTGCGGCTGTAGGCGGCGATTTCTTGCAGCAAGCTGTCGGAGGGAGGAAGGCCCGAGTCTTGCAGTTGTTTGGCTGCTTGGGAGAGGCGATCGGCTAAATTACCATAAGTTTCCGATAGTCGGGCTATTTGTTGTAGCAAATCGTTATGTGCTGCTTCCATAGGTCTTGCAAGTTTAACGGATTTTCAAGGTTTTCGGTGATTGGTTGACTAATTTCTATCAACACTCTAGCAAAACAGTCATTTTAAGGGACTTTTGAACCTTATTGCTGCCTGTTCGCTTGTCTCAGTGTCCCTTACCCGATACTCGCTTACAAGCGAACTCTTCTATCAATTTTCTACCGACACCACACTACATTTGCTCGTGACCCCAGTGGACGCAAGTTCTCATTACCTTTATCGATTGCCTCTTTCCACCACAGCCTACCGTACCCGTCCCTTGCTGTCGTACCACTGGGCATATTATCGAGCTTGTGAGCGCTAAACCCGCGCTCTATCATACCTTTCCTTGTGAGTACCTCAGTCCAGTAAGGTGGCTTTGATTCCCGGCACGGAAGTGCGATCGCTTCAGTCGAGCTATGCACAGGTTGTGATTCTAACTTTTCGGGTTCCGACCGGAGTGGATTGAGCATCCCGTCGTGCTGTACGCACCCCTGTTTAACCAGTTCAATGAACTTATCTACCGCTTGGCTCATATTCCCAGTCATCTGCAAAAGTTTGACCGTTTCTGGCTTCAGGGTTAAGGTCACTCTTACCGCGTCTTTTTTGTTTGCGCCGGGTTGTAGATTTTTTAAGCTTTTAGGGTTTACTTTCATTTGTCTCCTTTTTTACTCTTAGCCGCCCGTGTTAGCCGGCTAAGCCCAGAAATACACTCAGTTGCTCTCATTTATACAAAATCACGTTTTTCTTAACCAGCGGGATTGGCTTGTTTAGCAAGGGGAGTTTAAGCACTGCGCGGGTAAACTCGCAATTGGCAATAGGGCGGCGTTCGTCTGGCATTACTTTTTGTCCTGCTACAATTATTTCTTTCGTCTGCTTTTTGTACTTAGTTGTAGACGTGCTCTCGCTGCGGTTAAAGCCGTCTTTGTCGGGTACGGCGTCAAATATTTTAAGCAGTGCTGTAAACAAATCAACACCGTCCTGCTTGTTTCGCACGTAAGCATACCCTTCCAGCCCCTGCAATCGGGCTATTTGCCCGCTGTACGACAAACACTCCTTACCTTTTTCCCAAACGTACTGGGTGTCACCAAAAATAGTTTTAATTTTGTTAGCCCAGACTCTAATGTCAGCAGGTGTTACCAGTTTGGCAAGTTTTAAGCTGGCAATTTTTTCATCGTCGGTATAGCCCGCGCACCGTATCCACTTCTCACCTACTTTTTTATCGGGGCTGACAAACTGAAGCTCAATTAACGGAAATCCTTTGAGAGGTGGTTTGCTGTTTTTGCCCGACACATTTCCAGCGCTATTGCCTTGCTGGTACGCAATAGCGTTAATGTGATATATCAAATCGCGGGTAGTGCCGCTCAAATTATAAAAGGTACTATCGTCTTCCTTATCAGGAAAATATTTAATCCACCTACCAATATTGCTTTTACCTACGGGCGTGACATCAATAAATTTGGGCTTAGTCCACTCTTCTATTGCTTTCCCAGCTTTACTGGTGGGGGGTTTAGAAAACTCCTTCCACCAATCATCAAAATCAATGCCGCCCGTAAGTAATAAATCGTTAACAGCAAAAAGTAGAGACGGTTCATCGGCGTCAAGAGTGAGGCGCTTATCGGCAGGTTTTTGGGGCATGAGACTGAATCAAAATAAAATTTTTGTAAGCACAATCTAGCACAAAAAAACTTGTGGAAACCCTACAGGTTTCGATAAAATTTTTTGAGATAAAATGTCGGTTTTATTGACTACAATCAAAATAATAAATTTGAAAGGAGTGTTTATGGCTAGGTTAGCGTTTTTAGTTGGTTATAAAGGACAAGACCCAGGTGAAAAACCTGCGGACGCAGCGAAAGAAAATTTAGTTGGATGCTTTACTTGCACTAATCGTGTAGCAGGCTTTCTCGATATTGTTGCTCAACAATACGTACCATCGGGAGAAGCAAACAGGGACAGAAAAGGATATACAAAATCTGTACTTGATGCAGCGGGTGTTGCTAAAGATGTTGTGGTAGAGGCTGGAAAGATTAGCTACACGCCTGACGCAAGCCCACGCGCTAGAACAGTAACGTTAAAAACTGGGGCTAAAGCTAAAAAAACAAATAGAACCATTTCGCTTACTTTTCCCAGCAATATGACTGTTTCACAAATTGGGGAAGCATTAGCCGAATACATTCCCGATACCAAAATTCAACGCACTTCTACCGCACCTAGTGCAACTGAAATTTACGCTCAGTACACAATCAAGGGCGGTAAAACTTATCCGCTACCCTTAAAGGCAGCCGCAGAAACTTCTACTAATGTTGATGCACCTGCGTCAGCCACTGAACAGGCAGCTTTACTAGCTAAAGCTAAGTAGGTAGCAAGTGAATTTCACGTTTAATCAAAATTCGTGGAATCAAGTGTGGGGATTAAATTCAATCCCTCCTGATAACAATAAATATACTCGCGTAGTGTGTCCAATATTGCTATCAGCGCATGCTATTGCTATTTTGTTTTCACTTCCCGGCACTGTTATAGACCCTTGGAGATGGGGCGGATACCGTAGAAGTTCACGGGGGTAGCAAAAACCCAAAAAATCTGATAAGGTGAGGCACATGGAGAAGACAGTGCCGGAATTAATGGCGGCAATCAGCCCAGCAGAGTGGGCGCAAGTGCCAGATAGCGTCCTCGAACTAATTTACGAATTAGTGCGTAGGATGGCTCGGGTTGAACAGGAAATAGCGGAACTGAGAACAGAAAACGAGCTTCTCAAAGAGCAATTAGCCAGAACTTCGGCAAATTCATCACAACCACCATCGAACCCACATTCCGCAGTTCTGGCTTTAATGACTAAGGATTATCATACATTCAGTGTAGGAAAAATATCTGTGCCTA
>NZ_JAUBRJ010000001.1:212596-287083 GCF_036701805.1 Microcoleus sp. N3A4 | reverse complement strand
AGCTGGCCATTAAAAAGTAATGAAAAACTGCTCTCATCCGCTCTGACAAAAGATTTCGCAATTCTTGGAGAGGTCTATTCGTGATGCGGCCGCGCCAGTAGGGCAATAGCGAGCCATCAGGCAGTTGCCACGCCACCTCACCGGAGAGCGGAATCCGCATACCGTCTCGCAGTTCGTAGTCCCAGAAACGGCCGTGCCAGGGCGCAAATACCAGCCCCCCGTTAACTGTACGGGCGCGGGCCTCGGCGCGGATACTGGCGATTAGCCCTGCTTCATCAAAGCGGAAATCCAGGGAAACAGCGGTGTCGCCATCCTGTAGAGTTGCTCTGGCCGAAGAATTGTCGATCGCCTCCCAGCGAACACCCTGACTCGGCAGCAGTCTCGTCGGATACCAAGCCGCCTCCGCTAAAAAGCGCATCAGTTCCCCTTGTGCCGCTTCTGGAGTGCCGCGGATATCCGCCAGAGTCACCAGGCCCAGCAGCGCGGCATGGAGGATGCCTTCGCCGGAAATGTAGGCATCACGAACAAACGCATTGATACCGGGCATCATGGCAATTCGCCCGTCCCAGTCAAAGCCAGGGCGCTGAGTAATTACCAGTTGAGTTGAGTTGAAAGCGCTCCATTTTTCTGCAGTTTCGCTCATGTTAAACGTGCCTTCGTGGGAAACCCGCGCTGTTGCAATTAGCGGTTGTCCATCCTCGAACACCGCGCGAAAGTAACGCTGCACGGGCTGGGGTAAATCGGCGATTTCCCGCGCATCAAATGTGAGAGGTTTAATCGGCGATCGCGCAGATTCCAGATTTGCTCGCAGTTCCTTGGTACCGAGATGCCAGCGGTATGTTCCAAGGGCGATCGCCCCAACAACGCCAACTACAAGCGCGAGGATAATTAGTACGATCGCCACATGATTACTCCTGTTGATATGTAAATAAGCTGTCGCCCATTTAATTTTTAAGCTACTGTTTACTTAAACTTTTCTGGCGCGGGCTTCCACAGCCCCCGATCCATCTTCAATTTAAATGCCAAATAGCTTACAAGTTAATCAAACGCGAGTCTTAAACCCATCGACCCACTACAACTCTCACCGTTCCATCTGCCAAAGTTTCCTCTTCTTCAACATTAAAACCCTCTGACTGCACCGCCGCCATCAAACTTTTGCGCGCGTATTTTTGACTAATTGAATTGACAAATTCCTGCTGGTTAATTCGAGCGCCCCAAAAATCCGCCACCAATTCATAATCCTCTCCGCTGCGACGAAAACCCAAATCGTAACCGTTGGATTGCCGAATCACGTACTCGGCAGTAGTTTTGTCGCCCCGATAACCCCGCACCTGCACATTACACTCTACTTGATAACCCAACTCTTCCAACACTTGATGTAGCAGTTCGCCGTTTTTGATCTGAACCTTGATCGTTGTGAAGTGTGACATATCACTTTCGGATTTTTGTGTGAAACGCTAATTTGATTATAATACTATAAACAGCAACAGTCAATAAGTTTAAAAGTTGCGATCTTCAACGCGGTTTGAGCGTCACCGAAAGCAGCCTGGGTACAAGCCACCGGATTCATCTGTGCACAAATTAACAACATAGTATCCGATAACAATTCCCCCGATTTATCCGTGAATTCGCTTTTTTAAATCCTCCAATCCTCCAAGTTTAAAATCTAAAATAGTATGATAGCAGAAAATTTATCCGATAATAATCTCCCCCATATATCCGTGAGTTACCTTTCTTCAATCCTCCAATTCTAAAATCTAAAATCTAAAATCTAAAATAGTATAATGGGAGACAACGTATCCGATAAAAATCCCTCTGATTTATCCGTAATTTAGCTTTTTTCAATCCTCCAATTCTAAAATCTAAAATCTAAAATCTAAAATCTAAAATCGTATGATTGCCGACAATTCTAATCAACCCAGAGAATATGATGCCGTCCTCGGCGGCCAAAGTCAAATCCCGATCGCCGGCGCTGTTTTGGGAGGCATAGCCGGAGTCAAGCAGCGCTTCAACAGTCCTAGTATCGAGTCGCGGATTGCCGCTGTTAAAGATGCTCCTAAATACGGAGGCGCTGGTTTAAATTTAGCAATTGAGGCGCTGCTTGACCCCGCACCAGAAGTGCAGCGAGTTGCTTATTTAATTTTGCGACCGAGGACAGAACCTTTAGTCAGCCAAGCTTTAAAAGAATTCGTCCCTTACAAGCTTTTTGACTGCATCCGCACTGTCAAAACTGGGACAAATGTTGCGATTAGTCCCGGAGGAGCTCGCACGGCGAGTTTGCACGGGAAAATAATTAGAATTTGCGATTTAGATACAGGAGAAATACTCTATACTGTTGACAAGTATCCCCGCGCTCAAGAAACTTTTGTCCTTTGCAAAGAAAGCGAAATTTTTGTGAGGCTCAGAAATATTCCGAAACACCGCGCGATCGAAATTTGGCAGGGAGGAGAATTGCGGCATACTTGCCTCGGACATGAAGCGGAAATTAGCGCAATTGTCGTCAGTTCCGACAGTCAAGTTATCGCCAGCGGTTCGGCCGATACTACTATCAAAATTTGGAATTTAGAGACGGGAAAGTTAATCTGTACTTTTGGGAGTCATTTAACTTGGGGAGCTCATAAAGCAGGAATTGTTAGTCTTGCTTTTAGCCCGATCGCACAAACTCTCGCTAGCAGCAGTTCTGACGGTACAATTAAGCTGTGGAACCTCCGCAGCAGAGAATGCTCCCAAACAATTAAAGGTTATGCGAATTGTCTGGCTTTGGGCCCAGACGGGCAGACTTTGGCTACTGGCGGCTGGGACAGAAATATTCAACTGCGGCAGCTATCGAATCCAGATAGTTCAATCACTTTGGCAGGGCATTTTAACTCGATAAATGCGATCGCCTTTAGTCCCGACGGAGGCACTGTTGTTAGTGCTAGTGCGGATGGTAATATCAAATTTTGGAATGCCAGTACCGGCGAACATATTCACACTCTTAGCGGACATCAAAACTCTGTTACTTGTCTTACTTTTAGCAGCGATGGTGAAACTATTATTAGCGGCAGTATAGACAAAACTGTCAAAATTTGGGGAGTTATACCATTTTAGATTTTAGATTTTAGATTTTAATTACAAGAATTGGGAAAGAATGATTGCCTATGAGTTTGGAGATTGCCTACAGTTGCATTTTTATTGACGGCTATTAATTTAATTCCCGCGAATACCAGACTAAAAAAATATTATTCCGATGCAAACGGAAAGAATATTATTCTTATATTTTTTATCACTAAACCCGAGCTTTTTTCGTATAAACCCGGTTTAGCAAGGCAAGCCTGCGTTCAGGACTATTCTCCTAAAACTCGCTCGGACGGAATTCCTAACTACAAACACCTTTTATGACTGGTAATTGACCGGACATGAGAGCAAGAGTGCGTCCAGGACTGTTTAATATTTCCAAATTCCCGATTCTCGATTCCTCGGTGCGTGAATATACGCAAACCAATATAATAACTTTATAATTGTATGTCTTGTGCAAGCCGAGGATTGCGGAAATTATTTTTGCACTACTACGCATACTTAGAGTAAAAGTACCGATTCGCAGGATTATTCAGCTTATTGTCAACTTCTGAACAGTCGCAATAAAGCTTGATTGAGCTGCAATTCCTGAATCCTTTAAACGAGCTTTCAACTATCGCATCTTGCTCAGATGAGTATCGCAGCTAACTGTAATACTTTACTTAAAAAGTTTATGCTTAAAAGATAGGCTGGGGTTAAATATACAGGGTATCCGAAAGTAACCATGTCACACTGCAATCAATCCATCTGTCGTGCCCGCAATCTCGCAGAAATGTGCGACACTGCTGCCAGTTGGCAGCAAAAAGCCGATCGACTAACGGTAGAATTAAACAGCACGCGCGATCGGCTTCACGCAGAAATCGATCGGCTCAAACAAGCCAACGAAACCCTGCAAGCCGCTGTCAGTTGTGCCCCGATTTTCCTGTGGGCAACAGACAGAGACGGCAGGTTAACCCTTGCAGCAGGGAAAGGATTAGAAAATTTGGGACTCAAACCAGGTGCAACTGTCGGGCTGTCGATTTTTGAAGTTTACAGCAGCCAGCCAGATATCTTAGAAAATATTGCCGGGGTACTAGCAGGAAACGATCGCACTTGGAATGTCCGAGAGGGGCATTTTATTCACGAAATTCGATCGGCAGCCCTGCGAGATGGAAACGGCGAAGTTGTCGGGGCAGTGGGTGTTTCTACTCAAATTACCGAGCGCGAGCCGTCCATCGCCACTCTGGAAACGGTAAATCAAGAATTAGAAGACAGACTTCAGCAGCAAACGGCAGTCTTCCATGCAGCACTTGCCGAAAGCGAAAAAAAGTACCGCAACCTCGTAGAAACCTCCCAAGAATTGATTTTGTCGAGCGATATTGAAGGCCTCTTGACTTTTGTCAATTCCGCCGCCAAACGCATCTACGGTTACGAACCGCCAGAAACGATCGGCCGCCGCTTCACCGATTGTTTAGTTACCCAAGAAAAACCCAGACAAAGAGAAATATTTGGGCAATTTTTAGCGAGAACCAGCATTCAGCCACAAACCGCTAATTCTTCTTACGAAACAGTACACATTCGCAAAGACCGTACTCCCGTCCACCTGCGCGCCAACAGCATCGTCAACCAAGCTGAAAACGGCGCTATTTTAGGCTTGTGCGGAACGGCGACAGATATTAGCGATCGCTTGCGATCGGAAGAAGCACTCCAAGAAGCTACAGACCAACTTCGCGCCGTGTTGGATGCCGTGCCCGGACTAATTTCTTGGATCAGTTCAGATTTGCGGTATATCGGAGTCAACCAGCACTTAGCAACCTCGTTCAAACTGTCTCCTGAAAGCTTTGTCGGTCAAGAAATCAACTTTCTCGACAAAGGCTCGACTTTTGAAGAAATGCTCCGCAAATTTTTTGACAGTTCATCTCAGCAAACCTGCCAAGAAATAGACATACAAATTAACGGGTTAGTCCGAAATTATTTGATAGTAGTTCAGAAATATCTTCAGGGAACCGCAGCAGTTTGTGTAGGGACAGACATTACCGAACGCAAGCGTGCGGAAGCTCTAAAAAACCAATTGATCTGCTCGCTGCAAGAATCAGAACACAAATTTCGCAGCCTTTATGAAGCTACCAGCGATGCAGTAATGCTGCTCGACGAACAATATTTTTTTGACTGCAACCACGCCACTTTAAAAATATTTGGCTGTAGCAACAAAAAAGAATTTTACGGCAAGCATCCGAGCGAATTTTCCCCGCCATTTCAGCCTAACGGACAAGATTCAGCCAGTTTAGCTTCACAGAAAATGAAGGCAGCAATGCTCATAGGTAGCTGTCGATTTGACTGGGTACACAAACGACTCGACGGTTCAGAATTTACCGCAGAAGTTCTGTTAAACGCAATGGAAATTAACGGACAAAAATTTCTCCAAGCAGTAGTACGCGACATTACAGATCGCAAACGGGATGAGGATCAAATCAAAGCCTCCCTCGCCGAAAAAGAAGTCCTTTTCCAAGAAATTCACCACCGCGTCAAAAACAACCTCCAAGTTATTTCTAGCCTGCTGAAACTTCAGTCTCGCTACATTCAAGACAGCCGCGTTAGTGAAATGTTCAAAGAAAGTCAAAACCGAGTCAGATCGATGGCCCTGGTTCACGAACAATTATATCAATCCAAAGACTTGTCAAACATTGATTTTGCTGAATATATCCAAAATCTCGCCCACAATTTATTCCAAGCTTATGAAATTCATGCAGAAGGCGTTAAGTTGCAAACCAATCTTGAGCCGTGTTCTCTTAATATTGATACGGTCGTTCCTTGCGGATTAATTATCAACGAGCTTGTGACAAATGCTCTAAAATATGCTTTCACAGGACAAATTAAAGGTAAAATCAACATAGATTTCACTTTAGAAAATAATAGACTTTGCGTGCTAACCGTGAGCGACAGCGGAATTGGTTTTCCTCAAGAATTAGATTATCGAAAAGCCCGAACGTTGGGTTTGCGACTGGTCGGGTCTTTAGTCAAGCAAATCCGGGGGGAAATAGAACTGTTAGAAACTGCTGGCACGACTTTTAAAATCACTTTTTCCCAACCAAAATAGCACTTTTAGGAGAGAATTTAGTGTCCAAAAAAATTCTGATAGTTGAAGACGAGAGCATCATTGCGGAAGACATTTCCGACAGTTTAATATCTCTAGGATACAAAATAACTGGTATGGTCTATTCGGGAGAAGAAGCAATTGAATCAGTAGCCAAATTCCGGCCGGATTTAGTTTTGATGGATGTTAACCTGCAAGGAGAAGTCGATGGCATTACAGCCGCAGCAGAAATTCGATCGCGCTTTCAAATCCCGGTAGTTTATCTGACAGCTTATGCTGACGAAAACACTTTGTGGCGCGTCAATGCGACGAAACCCTTCGGCTATATTGTCAAACCCTTTGAGGAAAAAAACTTGCACACAACTATTCAATTAGCTCTCCACCGACATCAGTACGATAGCTTGACAAATTTGCCAAATCGTTCCTTATTGCGAGAGCAGCTAAGTCAGATATTAGACAAGCAAAAAGAATTGCCAGCGCTCATTCCAGTTATCACTCTCAGCTTAGATAAAATTAACAGAATTAACAGTAACTTAGGACACGATATCGGCGACTCCGTACTTTGCACCTTTGCCGAGCGGCTTAGTAACTGCACGGAGAAAATTAATATTGTGGCTCGTTTGGAAGCGGCAGAATTTGGAATTGTTCTCGAACCAGTTGCCGAAAAACAGGATGCTGCCAAGATTGCTCAAAACATTTTAGATATTGTAGCCCAACCTATGATTGTCAAAGGCTTGGAACTGTACGTCACGGCAAGTATCGGAATTTCTTTATCTTCAAGCGACGCCAGCGATGTAGACGAACTGCTGAAAAATGCTTATACAGCTATGTACAATTCTCAGCAAAAAGGCGGCAATAATTATCAGTTTTATACGACAAAAATTGCGAGTAATTTTATCAAAAAATTTACTCAAGAAACTTATCTGAGAAATGCTTTAAAACGCTCAGAGTTTGAAGTTTACTATGAGCCGCAAATAGAAATTAAAACAGGAAAAATTATTGGTGCTGAAGCTTTGGTGCGCTGGAATCATCCAGAAAGAGGCAGAGTTTCTCCGGGAGAATTTATTCCAATGGCTGAAGAAATGGGCTTGATTGCACCGCTGGGCGAATGGGTGTTAGAGACTGCTTGCAGGCAAACTAAAGCTTGGCAAACACAGGGTTTACCGCCGCTGCGGGTAGCAGTCAACGTGTCAGCCCGCCAGTTCGATCGCAAAAACTTGACGGAGAGAGTCAGACAGATATTGAGGGAAACTAATCTCGATCCTAAATGTCTGGAATTAGAATTAACGGAAAGTCTGATTTTGGAAGATGAAACGGCAGCAGTTCAAGCTTTTACGGTGTGGAGAGATATGGGTATCCAAATCGCAATTGATGATTTTGGCACTGGTTATTCTTCTTTGAGTTATCCGAAACGCTTTCCGTTTGATGCGATCAAAATTGACAAGAGTTTTATTCGCGATATTGCAGACGATCGCCAAAATGCAGCGATTACAATAGCGATTATTCAAATGGCACACTGCATGAACATGACTGTGATTGCTGAGGGGGTAGAAAATCAGTCGGAACTTGCTTTTTTGTGCGATCGCGAGTGCGACGAAATTCAAGGTTATTTTTTCAGTCAAGCTTTGCCAATGGCTGAGTTTGAAGTGCTGCTGAAAAGCGATAAGTGCTGGGAGTTATAGCATTCGGCAGTTATGCACGAGGCAATAAAATCAAGACTTTCAGTGCTAACCAAATCCATTGCTTGTTGTCGTTGTTAGCTACAAATCACCACATTTCATCGCATTGAATTGTCGATCGACCTTTTTTCGATCGTACATTCACCTGCTGCCCAACTTCTTATGGTCTGAAGATGGCTGGAAGCCCCTATACTGGGATGCTGGGATGTGGGAGACGATGGGGGCTGTCTGTAGAGTTAGCTGGTATGAAGCAGAAGTCTATGCTTGTTTTGTTGGGATGCGCTTGCCGGCGGAAGCGGAATAGGAAAAAGCGGTAAGTTGGAATTCGGCAGAGTAGTTAGCTCTCAATATTTTATAGATTCGAGAGGCTCAACCTCGTCAAGATTATAGGTAACGATAACGCCGCAGGGTGTCATCAGAGCATTAATAGTAAGATTACCTAAGAATGTAATGAACGTAACAGAAGCGATTTATTAAAGCTTGCATACTGTACGCAATCATTCAACCGAGACGTTAAATAGCTGAAATCCTCTCCCCAAGTCTCTCTCCTTCGGGCTGACGGGTACAAAACCCCGAGAGGAGCAAAGCCCCTAATCTCCGATCCGATCGGCTATGAGGTTAAAACGTTCGGCGTTAGGTGAGTAAATTACTTTGGCTGGGTTCCTAGAAATTCATAGATAGGATTCTCTGCTCGCTGCGAGCAGTCTTTAGTAATTGCTTACGTCTTATCTCTAAACTCTCATACTGTTTCAGTACCCAAATACTTATGAGCTATCAGTTTGATTTCTCAATTGTCTGGGATAATCTTGCTTTGCTATTTGCAGGTGCATTAACGACCTTCAGGATATCATTAATCGCGATCGCATTCGGTCTAGTCATAGGCATTATTGGAGCAGTCTGTAGAACCTCTGACAGCAAAATTCAAAATGCGATCGCTTTAGCATACGTGGAGGTTATTCGGAATACCCCGTATATCATCCAACTGTTTTTCATCTTCTTTGGGATGCCAAATTTGGGCATCAAGTTAACGGCAGAGCAAGCATCAATCTTGTCGCTTGCTTTAAACTTTGGTGCTTATTCGACCGAAATTGTGCGGTCTGGAGTCGAGAGCATTAGCAAAGGTCAAACCGAAGCAGGAATGGCACTTGGCTTCAACAAGATATCGGTTTTTCGGTACATCATTCTGATGCCTGCCTTGGCGAATATTTATCCGGCCCTGATCGGACAGGTGATTTTGGCAGTGTTATTTACGAGTGTTGTGTCTCAGATTGCCACTGAGGACTTAACTTTTGCAGGAGATTTTCTCAATTCTCGGACTTTTCGCAGTTTTGAGGTTTACTTTGCCATATCGCTCATTTATTTAGCGATCGTTTGGACGATCAAAGGAATGTCCTATCTAATTGAGCGGCGATTTTTTAAGTTTGCACAGTATCGACGATAGTTAATTGGAAAGATAAAATGAATGGATTTACAGTACCGCAGATATTCATTAACTTGGTGGTGGCGGCAAAATGGACAATTATCTTGTCTATCATCGCCTTTGTTGTAGGCGGAATTGTTGGTTTTTTATTGATGCTGATGCGGATATCTCCCAACAAATGGATTAAAGGCTTAAGTCTGATCTATATCGAGTTCTTTCAAGGAACACCATTACTTTTACAGCTTTTTCTGGCATTTTTCGGTATGTCGGTGGTTTTTGGGATAAATTTATCGCCACTTGCAGCCGCTACCATTGCTCTGACGGCTTTTACCAGTTCATTTCTAGCAGATATCTGGCGCGGCTCGATAGAAGCTGTTCCCGCAGGACAGTGGGAAGCTGCCTCAGCGTTGGGGTTTGGCTATTCTAAACAGCTAGAGTTAATCGTTCTGCCCCAAGCGCTTAAAATGTCGATCGCACCGACTGTCGGCTTCCTCGTGCAGGTAATTAAAGGGACTTCGCTGGCATCAGTAATTGGGTTCTCTGAGATATCTCGTGTCGCTTCTGAGATCAATAATGTCACATTGAACTCACTCTTGGTCTTTTCGATAGCTGGTCTAATTTATTTTATTCTTTGCTATCCGCTATCTCTTTGGAGTCAGCGGTTGGAGAAGCAACTCAACTACAAATCATAGAAATATCAACCAGAGGGATATTTGGAGTGTTGCTGATGATGAAAATATTTAAGGAATTGATTCCCAACAAATGGCATCAGGCGATCGCGTTGTTTCTCGCCAGTTTGATTCTGACTGTGAGCATTGCTGCTTGCTCGAGCCCAACTAAGTCCATAACCTCAATGGCTGTGTTTAACCCTTCGGCAGTTGCACCTCCCAAGGGCGAGCCAGATAAAACTTTAGACAAAATCATGGCAGCAGGAGCGATCAAAGTAGCAGTTCCCAATGACTTTACGCCGTTTGGATCGATGAGTTTCGATATGCAGCCGCAAGGCTATGACATCGATGTGGCAAACGAGATCGCCAAGGCTTTGGGAGTCAAATCGGAGTTAGTGCCTGTGATCGGCAACTATCGCATTCCGTTTCTTCAGACAGATCGCGTTGATATCGTGATCTCCAGTTTGGGCAAAAATCCAGCTCGCGCCAAAATTATTGACTTTTCCAAGCCCTATGCGCCATTTTTTTCAGGGGTGTATGGCAGTCCAGATATCAAAGCGCCCTCAGTCAACGATCTCAAAGGACGATCGCTTGGCGTTGCTCAAGGTTCTTTAGAAGATTTAGAAATTTCCAAGATATCGCCAGACCAAGCGCCTCTAGTCAAACGATTTTCTAGCAACAGTTTAACTGCATCTGCTTTGATATCAGGTCAAGTAGAACTGATTGCTACTGGGAATGTCGTCGCTGCCAAAGTAATTCGCGATAATCCCAATATCAAAATTGAAAACAAGTTCATCATGAAGAACTCACCCTGCTACGTCGGTGTTCGTAAAGGAGACCTAAAGCTAGTAGCAAAACTTGACAACATTATTGATGACATGAAGCAGTCAGGCAAATTAAATGAACTTTCGTTGAAATGGTTTGGCGAGCCACTGCCAGACTTGACTCCTCCTCCAGCAACTTAGGTCAGTCAATTTGAGATTTGAGATTTGAGATTTGAGATTTGAGATTTAGTTGCAGGATTGAATCTGGGAGCCAAAACAGAAGTCTAAAATTTTCGGATCGACCCTGACCTTCGTGTCGTTCGGAAGTACCTATTTTTGGGCGGGGTCAAAAGCAAATCAACAAAACGCATCAACTATCCAGATAGAATTCCCAACATTATCGCAAGGAAAATATTAAAATGTACGACTCCCAATCTAGCGTCAATCAAGCCACCGGGTTAAGCAATCGCTTAGAGCCAATCATCATCGCTAAAAATGTCGAAAAAACCTATAGCAATGGGTTTCATGTACTCAAAGGAATCAGCTTGACTGTAAATAAAGGCGAGGTGGTGGTGTTAATGGGGCCATCGGGCTCTGGCAAATCCACCTTTATTCGTACTTTCAATGCGTTAGAACCATACCAAAAAGGCAGCATTGAGATTGATGGGACGCTGATTTCGCACGATGCTAAAAACATTGAAATGGTGCGGCGCGAGGTGGGGATGGTGTTTCAGCAATTTAACCTATTTCCTCACCTGACAATTTTGGGCAATGTCACTCTAGCGCCGCTCCACTTGCGCGGAATGTCTAAACCAGAGGCTGACAAGTTGGGCATGGAACTGCTGGAGCGAGTCGGGATTGCTCACCAAGCAAACAAATACCCCGGACAGTTGTCGGGTGGTCAACAGCAACGGGTGGCGATCGCTCGCGCTTTAGCCATGCGTCCTAAAGTCATGCTTTTTGATGAGCCGACTTCAGCCCTTGACCCAGAAATGGTGCAGGAAGTGTTGCAGGTAATGCGAGGTCTGGCGGATAGCGGCATGACGATGGTTTGCGTTACCCATGAAGTAGGCTTTGCCCGTGAAGTCGCCGATCGCATTATCTTCCTAGCTGATGGTGTGCTGGTGGAAGATACTACTCCCGATAAGTTTTTTAACAATCCTTCTAACGAGCGGACAAAGAAATTCCTGTCACAGATTTTACATTAATTCTTGATGGGAATTGGGAATTGGTAATTGGTAATTGGGAATTGGAAATTGGGAATTGAGAATTTTCCCTAATAACTAATAACTAATAACTAATAACTAATAACTAATAACTAATAACTAATAACTAATAACTACTGACTGATGACTGATGATTAATTCAAAAGATTACGATCGCCCAACCAGTGGCCCAGCCACAGCCCGAAACCGGAAGTAGCCACCAACAGGATAAACGTGTAAAGCCCGCTGCCGCTGACGATCGACCTTTCTGCTGCTACCATCCGCGCCACAACTCCAGCAATAATCCCGATCGCAGCCCAAGCCCCATAAACAGTCTTAGACCCAGCGATGACTAAGGCTTGGGCGATCGCCTCAGAACCCGCCCCAGCCCACGCCCCCGCCCACGCCCCAATCCCCAGCCCGATCGCACCTCCGAGCCCGACGGGGCCGCCAGAATTCACCCCTAGTTCCGCCGCCAGCCCGCACGTCAAGCCGACAATCGCCCAACACACCGCCGCCGCCACCGCCTTCAGCCAATCCCCAGAAGCAGTTCCAGCCATCAATCCCGCCACTGTCACCACTCCCGCCACAGCCAAAACAGCAGCCACAGCCCGAGACTCGGCCTCGGAACTGGCGATCGCCCCCAAACCAGCGCCAACTGCGCCCCAAGCAGCCCCTGTTACCATTCCTCCCGCCTGAAAACCGGCGATCGACCCCCCCACCGCCCCAGCCGAAACCAACGCCGCCAGCCACACTCTGGGCGTTGCCGAACCCTCCGCCAGCAAAATCGCGGCCCACAGCCAATCTGCACCGCAGATTAAAGCCCACATCCACAGCGGGGCGGCTGATGGGGCGGCTGATACCGTCAAAATCCAACCGGTCACAGCGTAACTCGCCACGGCGATTGTCAGTGGCCCCCAAGGGAAGCTTGAATAGTTTTGAGATGGCCGCGGTTTTGTGTATTGAGTTGAAAATTCTTTTTTCCTTTTCGACACAAGCTTTGGATAGTTTTGAGATAGCCCTGCTTCCCTCGCAACGCTTCGCCCAGGTTGCTTTCTTCCCTGCCGCGCTTGGCGATTTTGAGTTGTAAATCGTTTCTTGCTTGAAGAATTCTTTTGAGTTGGAAATTTTTTGGAGGCCGCTTTGGGGCGGGTTTGACTGCGCTGGGAAGCAGGCCTGCCGGCTGATTTTCCAGAACGCCTTCTCAGCGGCTTTTCCGGCGCAGGGGGCGGTTGCTGTTGAAACTGTTTGTCGATCGACCTCGATTCAGGCTGACTCAGAAACAACACCAACTGCTGGTAAGCTTCGTTAATTTCTGTTAATCTTTGGTGAGCTTTTTGTTGCAGGCGATCGTTGTGGGCAAACCGATCGGGATGCCACACAAAGGCTAAATCCCTGTAAGCGCGCTTAATTTCTTCTAACGAAGTTCCCGGCTCAATTTCCAGGATTTCGTAGCATCGGTTAATGTCAGCCATAGGCTTCGATCGGCAGGTGTTTGTAAATTTGCGTGAAGCGAAGCTATCCCGTAGGGAATCGCACTTAACATCTTGTACTATTCTCAGCCAAGCTGCACAGTCAAGCGATTTGAGATTTGAGATTTGAGATTGGGACTTACGCATCACAACCTTCAGAAACCGGGTTTTTTACCGTTTCTGCGAGCTCTAACGAAGTATCATGCAAAAAACCCGGTTTCTGACCACCCGTGCGTTTACCGCTGGCGATTCATAGAAGATAACATCTCACATCTTGCACCATTTTCAAGAACAGGCAAGATGCCTGTGAAGCGAAGAGTAGATTTTCTTGTGGAACGGGCCGGAGAGCCCGTTCATAAAAGGCTTATTGACAATGGTGCAACATCTCAGTAACATCCAAGATTTCTCTCTTTGACTGAGTAGGCGGTCTGGTTTTCTTGTTTCGTGGTAATAATCGCTCGATGAGTTCCCACTCTTTATCGGTTAAGCTGCGGGAGTACGACATTTTTTTTCTATCTTAACTCAT
The DNA here is from genome assembly GCF_036701805.1 of Microcoleus sp. N3A4. NCBI lineage: Bacteria > Bacillati > Cyanobacteriota > Cyanophyceae > Oscillatoriales > Microcoleaceae > Microcoleus > Microcoleus sp. N3A4. The sequence goes on along the minus strand of NZ_JAUBRJ010000001.1, from coordinate 273,219 downwards.
CATCAGAGATCCCAAATGGGTTCTATAAGCTTTACAGCTATTTAGGTGTACCTCACCAAACCGTGAATTGCTATATACTGGAGAAGAAAATTCGCCCTCAAAGGCAAATGTCAGAATTGTACTATTGAACTAAAAATCAATGGCTCATGCTTCCTTTTGCATCTCGTATTGTATGCCAAACTTTACTTTTATTGAGTCTGTTAGATATCCCAGCCACAGCAACCCAAGTCTGGATTGGTGCTGGACGAATTACTGATGGTATTGGACAAGGAGGCTCGGTTAAACTGAAACTAGAAATTGACGGCAATAATGTCCGATCGATATACGGGTTTCATTTGAATGGTACTATCTATGATGGAACGATTGATTAGTACAAAATTGGCTCATTGGCGGTTTAGACAGTGTTCACAAGATTTGTGTGTAATACCAATTCTCCAAAATCTTGCAACAGTTATGAGTTTTTGGTTTGTTTACGCTCACCCGCTCGTGTAAGGTGCGTCGCTGTGAGATTGTCGCTTTTTTTGAGAATTAGTGTGGGGCGACGCACCCGGAGGCTGCTGTTACATGATTTTTTAGAATTAGTATAACTTTAAACCGAATCCGACCCAAGCAAACAATTTTTGAGCGACTGCACCGAACAAATAAATAATGGAAATATCGAATGAACACTATCAGATATCGTTCAGCAATAGGTATTGGCTTAGTAACTGCTTGGAGCTTATTTTACTGTGCAGTATCTAGCAACTTACCTATGCTCAATAAAATGGAGCTGGATATTCAGGATAGTCTAATACGACTGCATAAACCTGCGCTTCTGCCAAATGAAATTCTCCTGCTTAAGATTAAGCAGCCTGCCATTTTAGGATATAACTTTCATAACTTATATAAACTGAATATTTTCTATGCAATTTTAGTGAAAAGCTTAATCAACAGCGGTGCAAAGCTTGTAGTCATAAATTTGCCTGCTCAAATGAGCCAGTACATCGATCTTGATACAGATACTCAGTTAGAACATCCCTTTCAAGAGTTGGTTAGTAAATATTCAAACCAGATTGTTTTGGTGGCTCGTCCAAGTAACTTGCCCTCAGAAAATTCAGTCATAAATGATTATCATAATTTACTTCCTTTCGATAAGGAAAGTATAAATCCCTCTATTCCCCCAGAGCAGATAGTAAGTTACTTCAGATATGCAGCACATCCACAAAGCTTAGACAGCCCAGCTCGAAAAGCCGAGCTATTTTCCAATTTTAGCTATGAAGACGATCCAGATATTAATATACATCATAAGGTTAAATCTGTGGCAACGATGGCATTAGAAAAATTCTATATGAACTCAGGAAATCTCAAAGGTTTTCAAAATATTACCAATTTACAAACTCTTTTATCTTTTCAAACGAACTTCTGGGGTTCTGCTGATACATTTCCTAGTATCGATCTTCATTTTAAATGTCCTTCCTCTCAGCTAGAGATAGAACACTGTAATCCTTCCTTTGACCCCCAATCTCTTCAGAAGCTCCACGATAAACTTGTATTAATCGATCTTCCCGAAGGGAAAGGATTTGAAACCTATCGAGAACTATCTCCTTTTGGGGAGATGTCTGTTGCAGAAGTAGAAGCTAATCAAATAGCTAGTTTGATGACCCATTCATTTCTGACAAGAATCCCGAATTGGTATGACTACATCATCACAACTTTGGGTCTTGACTTCATCAGCCTATATATACTTAGCCAAGGCAAAAAGCATAAACTTATACCTGTTCATCTGCTGGTTGGCTGGCTTCTTCCGATCTTGGTAGGAAGCTATGTAGCTTTAAGTTTTATCTTGTTCTATCAAGGGTTAATTCTTCCATTATCCATCCCAATCTTAGGTTGGGTTGGAACAGGTTCAGGTGTAGCCATTTATTCAATTCTCAGGCAGTCTATCCAACAACAGCAGAAATTAGCTGAGCGACAGGCTGTTCTTTTGCAATCGCGGAAACTCCTCCATCGAGTTGCAACAGACATTCATGATGGCCCACTTCAAGAACTCAAATTGGCAATGGATAGTATTGAGCTTCTAGCCCTCACTCATCCATCTCCCGTGATTAACTCAATCTTAGATCGATTAGAAGCAGTTGGGCTTGCGCTTCGCAATCAGCTCAGCAGCACGCGCACAATTGCAGAAAAGCTAGAGATTACACCAGAATTGCAATCTGGACTGGATCGGGGGATACACCAATGGCTCCAAAAACTGATTAACTCAAGAGAATTAACCTTGATTGTCAAGGAGCATCTACAACCCCTGCGAGAACCAAAATCTGATAGTGCTTGGATTGATTCGAGAGAGGATATCTTTCGCTTTTTTCGAGAAGCGATCGCTAATGTGATTCGTCATGCCCAACCTCCAAACGGATCTGCAACGCAAGTTTCAGTCTCGCTTACTCAAAAAGATCGTCAGTGCCGATTAGCGATCGAGAATAATGGAACTAGCCTAACCCCTATCTTATTAGATATTCCTCACAAGAAACGTCGTAGTGGTGGATATGGCACTAAACTGATGAAAACTATTGCCGCTGAGCTTCCAAATGGGGCTTGGCAAAGGGTTTCATTAGAAGAAGGCGGGATGCGGGTAACACTTGAATGGACGATGGACACCCCATAAGATCATAGCAAAAAAGGGTATGACTACCCAATTAACCTACGTTTAATTGCCTCCATGCAAACTGCGATTCGGGTATTAGTAAGTTGACCGTCAAGCTGATCGACATTCAGTTTTGCTTTGAGACTCTGGACGTAGTTCTGAGCTGTTTTGAGGGATATATGCATCCGATCTGCAATTGCCTGATCTGTAAGGGCTTGGTTGCATAACAAGTCCAGTACCGTTCTATCCTTATCAGTCAATGGCATTTCGTTCATTAAATTCCGAGGAATCTTACACTGTCCAGCTAAAGCACTACGACCTCCTTCTAGAAAAGCATTCCGTCTTTCCATTTTATTAACGACAGCAAATCCCCCTTGATGTTCAAATATTTGCTTCACGACTTGCCTTAAATAGCTTGGTTCGCTGGTATAGACGAGAACATTTAACAGAGGGTGATGCTCAAAAATGTGGTTTAGTAGCGCTAAACCTGGCTTGGCTGACTCCTCGCCTGTCAAAGTCCCAAATTGTAAGTCAACTACTACTAAATCTATGTTCTCTTGCTTGAGTTGCTCAATCCCCTCTTCAGGGGTTTCCTGAATAATGCAGGAACACTGAGGCTCTATCATCCTCAAAAATTCACAATTATTTTGACCGACTTCAGGGTGATCCTCAATGACCAGAAAGCGTTGTGTTTGAGAACTCATAGTTTGACCGCCATAACTATAGCAATCCTAAATGATTTGCTTGCATTATACGCGAGCTTTCTGGCTCGCACTGCAAGGATTCTGGTCTCGATCGATAGAGGCGGCTGATGCGAGGATTGCTATATTTTATCATTTCTTCAGCACACTCGTTTTCACGACTATTTAGACTGGCTATATAACGCGAGCTGTTACTGATAATGATCGTCGTGAGGGAGGGGAAAGGCGAGCAGCACTCGCGTTTTCTCTCCCTCCTCTATTGTGTAAGCCTACAGAGTTACAATTTTGGCTTCATAACCTTTATGCTCTAGTTTTTGAACCTCTTTGTTAGCCGCTACACGATCTCGGAAAGTTCCAGCATTTATCCATTTTTCTTGATGGTGGCGGTGATACTGGACGCGGTATTCATGGCGATGTTGGGATTCAAGCGCAACTTTTGTTGTTGGCTTCATAGTCTGAGCATTGGCTTGGAGGGGAACAGCAATGCCTAGCCCAAGGGTAGCTATAGAGATGAGCGCAACCATTACCTTGTTCATGATTCAGACCTGTTTGTAAAGTTGATAGTTTTATTCTGTCATTCAAGTCTTCCGGTTGATAGGGAAGTAAGCGCAAATAAGATTGCGTGTTTACGCAAGTCCGTCTCAGAAGAAGAAAACTCGACCTCCACTCTGGACAAAGCGGCAAATTATCAATGGCATATTTTCTCCCTCTATTCTGTAAGCCTACAGAGTTACAATTCTGGCTTTATAACCTTTATGCTCTAGTTTTTGAACCTCTTTGTTAGCAGATGCACGAGCTCGGAAAGTGCCAGCATTTATCCATTTTTTTTGATTGGGGCGGTGATACTGGACGCGGTATTCATGGTGACGTTGGGATTCAAGCGCAACTTTTGTTGTTGGCTTCATAGTCTGAGCATTGGCTTGGAGGGGAACAGCAATGCCTAGCCCAAGGGTAGCTATAGAGATGAGTGTAACCATTACCTTGTTCATGATTCAGACCTGTTTGTAAAGTTGATAGTTTTATTCTGTCATTCAAGTCTTCCGGTTGATAGGGGAGTAAGCGCAAATAATATTGCGTGTTTACGCAAGTCCTTCTTCTGCTATAGCTACAATGAGAAAATACTTTCGTGCGATCGGGATCTGTGTCTGTGTCGGAAAATCAAGCACCCACCTTCATCCTAGTTGACGGTCACTCTCTGGCCTTTCGCTCCTACTTCGCCTTCGCCAAAAGTCGAGACGGAGGCTTGCGAACTACGACGGGCATTCCCACCAGCGTCTGCTTTGGCTTTCTCAAGTCGCTGCTGGAAGTTATGGCCGCCCACGACCCCCAGTACATGGCGATCGCCTTTGACCTCGCCACGCCCACTTTTCGCCACGAAGCCGACGAAACTTACAAAGCCGGTCGTGCGGAAACTCCCGAAGATTTTATCCCAGATATCAAAAACCTGCAAGAACTCCTCACCTATTTGAATTTACCAGCAATTACTGCTCCCGGCTTCGAGGCGGACGATGTTTTGGGAACTTTGGCAAACAAAGCCAGCGCGGCAGGTTATCAGGTCAAAATCCTCACGGGCGATCGAGATTTGTTTCAATTAGTAGAAACCGACAAACAAATCAGCGTATTGTATTTGAGTACCGATGAGCTCAGGCGATCGGGAAAAGGCAAATCCCAAGAATACGGCCCGGAAGCAGTCAAAGAAAAACTCGGCATTTTGCCAGAACAAGTAGTAGATTACAAAGCTTTGTGCGGCGACAAATCCGACAACATCCCCGGAGTTAAAGGCATCGGCGACAAAACCGCCCTGCAACTGCTGGAAGCTTACAATTCCCTCGAAGGAATTTATGCTGCCATCGACGAGATTAAAGGCGCAACTAAGAAAAAGCTAGAAGAAGGCAAAGAAGCTGCTTATCATTCTCAGCGCATGGCGACAATTGTCCAAGAAGTGCCCTTGGAAATCAACTTAGAGGATTGCCAACTTATAGGTTTTGACGAATCAGCCTTGATTCCGATGCTGGAAAAATTGGAATTTAAGACATTTTTAAACAAAGTAAAACAAATTCAAAAACGGTTTGGCGGTGTAGAACAACCATTGGAAAAGGGCGGCCAAGATGCCCAACCCACAATCAATTCAATGAACAGTGGAACAGGCATCTTGCCTGTTGCAAAGGGCGGGCAAGATGCCCACCCCACAATAGATAAGTCACCTCAAACTTCTGAAAGTTCAGAAGACGAAGACGACGACTTGTCGTTTTTTAGTCCCGCAGAAACGCTAGCCGCCCAGCAGCAAAACAAATTACCCATTAAACCCCGAATAATTCAAACAACCGAACAGTTAAACGAATTAGTCCAACTGCTGCAAACCTGCACCGACAAATCCTCACCCGTGGCGTGGGATACCGAAACCACCGCGATCGAACCGCGAGACGCCGAATTAGTCGGAATTGGCTGCTGTTGGGGAACCGGTGAAGGGGATGTCGCTTACATTCCCACGGGACATAAAACGGGCAAAAACTTGGACAAAGCCGCAGTTTTAAATGCTTTGCGTCCGATTTTGGAAAGCGAGAATTATCCGAAAGCGCTGCAAAATGCTAAGTTCGATCGATCGATCCTGCGCTGTCAGGGAATCAAACTAGCCGGAGTCGTCTTCGACACCATGCTAGCCAGTTACGTACTCAACCCAGAAACTAGCCACAGTCTCAGCGAATTGTCAAGGAAATACTTAGGCATTGTCGCCAAAAGTTACAATGAATTAGTGCCGAAAAACAAAACAATTGCTGACATCAGTATTCCGGCGGTAGCCGACTACTGCGGTATGGATGTTCACACCACATTTGGGTTAGTAAATAAACTTAGAGCAGAATTGAAGGAAGCTGATAAATCTAGCTTTCCCGGAAAAACTTTGGAGGGGTTATTGCTGGAAGTAGAACAGCCCCTAGAACCAGTTTTAGCAGAAATGGAATACTGCGGAATTCGCATTGATTCAGCTTACCTGCAAGAACTGTCACAGCAGCTAGAAAAGAGCTTAACAGAAATAGAAGAAAAAACTTATCAAGCAGCGGGGAGAAAGTTTAATTTAGGTTCCCCGAAACAACTCAGCGAAATATTGTTAGAAAAAATCCCGGATGAGTTTCAGAAAAAGTCTCGCAAAACTAAGACGGGATACTCTACAGACGCCGCTGTATTGGATAAATTGCAAGGAGACCACCCGATTGTAGACGATTTATTAGAACACCGAACATTATCCAAGTTGAAATCAACTTATGTCGATGCTTTGCCGCAGTTAGTGCGTGCTGATACCGGGCGAGTGCATACAGATTTCAACCAAACTGCAACGGGTACGGGAAGGCTTTCTTCTTCCAATCCAAATTTACAAAATATTCCCATCCGCACCGAGTTTTCGCGGCAAATTCGCAAGGCTTTTTTACCGGAGCCAGGTTGGGTGATGGTGTCGGCTGACTATTCTCAAATTGAACTGCGGATTTTGGCTCACTTGAGTCAAGAACCTGTGTTAATTGAAGCTTATCAAAATAACCGAGATGTGCATACCGTGACGGCTCAACTGCTGTTTGAAAAAGAGGAAGTAACGCCGGACGAAAGACGGTTTGGCAAGACGATTAATTTTGGGGTAATTTACGGTATGGGGGCGATTAAGTTTGGCAAATCGATGGGTAAAAGCGCAGCAGACGGCAAAGAGTTTATTAAGCGATTTAACGAGCGTTACAGTAAGGTTTTTGAATTTTTGGAGAAAGTAAAAAAAGAGGCGATCGCCCTCGGATACGTTACCACAATACTCGGCCGCCGCCGCTATTTAAAATTCGAGAGCGAAAGTCTCCGCGACTTAAAAGGCCGCAATCCCCAAGACATTCACTCCGATAGACTTAAATCTATCAGCAGAGATGATGCCCAATCTTTGCGGGCGGCCGCCAACGCTCCCATTCAAGGCTCCAGTGCTGATATCATTAAACTTGCCATGATTGAGGTACACAAAATTTTGCAAAACTATCAGGCGCGGCTGCTGCTGCAAGTTCACGATGAATTAATCTTTGAAGTACCTCCCGATGAATGGGAAGAATTGCAGCCTAAAATTAGAACGGCGATGGAAAATGCTCTGCCACTTAGCGTACCGCTGATAGTTGACATCCACGCTGGGCAGAATTGGATGGAAACTAAATAAAACACAGAAATATGAGCCAAACTAAAATCGCGATTTTCTCACAAATAAAAACCTTTAGCGCAGTTGCTATGCTGTTGTTAACCTTCGGGTGTCAACCAAAGTTAGCGCCCAACAACTATCCTGTAAAGCGAGTCAGCGACGGCGACACCCTTGTCGCCAGCGATAGCGCCGGGAAAGATATCAAAGTGCGTTTTGCCTGTGTAGATGCGCCGGAAGTCGCGCACACAAATGCTGAGAAAAATAGCAAAGCAGCAGCACAAAAAAATCAATTTAAGTGGGGAAATCTAGCGCATCAAAGAATGCAGCAGCTAGTCAAAGAAGGGGGCGATCGCGTTGTTTTGACCGTCACCGATACTGACCGCTACGGCCGCAAAGTGAGCGAAGTTCGCTTGCCAAACGGCACATTTGCCCAAGAAGTTTTGATCCGCGAAGGATTAGCAATGGTTTACCGTCCTTACTTGAAAAACTGTCCGAGTGCAAGTATTTTGGAACAAGCGGAGGCCGAAGCTAAGAAAAATCGCCGCGGCGTTTGGGGTGATTCTAAGTTTGTTCCTGCGTGGAATTTTCGGAACAGCGATAAATGAGGGGAAGCAGGAAGTTAGGCAAGGGATTGTAGAACGGATTTAACGGATTTAACGGGTGGATTTTGAGTAGGGACACGGCATTGCCGTGTCCTTACGGGGAGCTACGACTTTTAAGAATTGGTATAAGATTGATGATTGTAGCAAGACTTTTTTAAATTGGTATTATGTTGTTGGTCGGGAATTTGGGAACCTGTATCAGACATTTACAGTCTTGGACTCATTCAGGTCTTGTTAAACCCGGTCTCTACTATAAATCTTAGGTTTAGCTGCTCCGCATCCGCCCAGAAACCCGGTTTCTAGATCCCGATGCCGATCGCCCTAATTTAGTACAATACAATCAGGACGAGGTTCTGCTCCTAACGTCCGCAATCTGTGGAGTTTCGGCGATAGCTGACGCCAGATTCATCTAAAACCAGACATGAGTTCGATCGCACTTTTCTCCGACTTGTTTTTTAGGAAAAGTCAACAAATGTGATAGGCTCCAGATAAACCAATAGACTGCTGACAAAAGCGGTCTATTGCAATCACCCAACATTAAGTTTAAGGGACATCAATGAATTTCAAACATCTGGTTATTTCCGGCATTGCCCTGATCCTCGGTACTGCAATTGTAGGAAATGCGATTGCTCAAGAACTGACCGACGACCAAAAAACGGTTGTTTGTCGCTTGAAAACAGAAGTTGACCAGCGGAAAGGCAACGGTCAAAAATTAGTATTTGTGCCGTTGCTGGGCCAAGTTCGCAAGCAAGTTACATCTCCTTTTAGAGCGACGCTGCATCCTAATGTGGAGTATGTTTTTGTTGCCGCTTGCGACGGAAATTGCCAGGATTTAAACTTATCTCTCAAGGATGCAAGCGGCCAGGAAATCGCTGTAAGTCAAAAAACAGGCGAACTGGCGTCAATCTCTTTTACTCCCCCATCCCAAGGCGAATATCAAATCAGTGCTAAACCGGGCGAATGCACGAAGGCAGAGGGTTGCAATTTCGGCATGGGAATCTTCGTTCCTGCCTCTGCAAATGTACCTAATGCTTCAAAAATTCCTACTGAGATAGCACAATTTCGACTTTGCCCGTAGAGGAGAACTTACAAGTTGTGAGTTGTGAGTAGAGTTGTGAATAACAAATCTAACTCATAACTTGCAACTTATAACTCGTAATTTTTAATTAGTTATTCACAACTTCGCCAAACTGTCAAGCAGAGAAAGCAGTGGAACCCTGCACCGACCCGAAAGTGCCGAAATTTGGTTGAGGATGAAAAACTCTATTTACCCTCACGCAGGCATCAATTAGAATATAGATAGTGCCTCTCAGGGTGACGAGTATATTGCCCATGTCTTCAACCTTAGCCTCAAAAAATCAACCCCAGAACTCTCCTCAAACAGAGTTGAGAAATCTGTTCAGTCGCTTGGGTATCAGGCAGAAAATCGGCTGCGGATACGCCTTGGTCATTGGTATTGCCATTTTGGGTGCTGTGGCGGGACGGGGAGTAGAATCCTATCACAAACAGCAAGTTAGAGAAAAACTAGCGATCGACCGAGATAAAGCCGAAATCCTGACCAACCTAAATAATACGGTGCAGGAAGTCAGAATTCACCAGCAAGAGCTGGCTAGTCTGACGGCAAAACCGCAAATTTTCGATCGCGAACGCTCGGAATTCCTGACCCGCGTCGCCCAGATGAGCGGACAACTCGAACAACTTCAAACCCAGTCGCTGACTTCAAATTCCGCAGTTGCCCAAGATTACCAACTGCTTCAAGAATTCAGTCAAGTCAACGGCAAAACAGTAGAAGCTTACTTCCAACAAGTACAGAATCTGTTGGGAAGTACAAAATTATCTGGTTTGAACCCGAAACAGCGACTAGGTTTTCAGCGGAACTTAAACAATTTTGTCACTAGCGAAACTGCTTTGAAACTCGAGCAGTTTTCCCTGGATTCAGCCCAACTGGCCACCAGCTTTCGCGAGAAAGCAGACGAGGCATTTAGAACCTACGAGAAAGCAGAAAAACTCGGAACTCTGATTCTCGTTGGCTCTCTCTTGATATCAGCCGCGATCGCAGCAATTCTAGCAGCATACACCAGCAGGGCGATCGCCCGCCCCTTAGAAGCCACAACCCTCATCGCTCAGCGAGTGACAGAAGAATCGAACTTTGATTTGCAAGTACCCGTCACTACTTCCGACGAAGTGGGAATGCTAGCAACTTCCCTCAACGAACTGATTCAGCGGGTAGCGGAATACACAGAAGAATTGCACGAAGCAAAAGTAGCAGCCGAAGCTGCCAACCGCTCGAAAAGTGCATTTCTTGCCAACATGAGCCACGAACTCCGCACCCCCCTCAACGCCATCATTAACTACAGCGAAATGCTGCAAGAAGATGCTCAAGATTCCGGTTCAGAAGACTTTCTCCCGGACTTAGAAAAAATTCAAACCGCAGGCAAACATTTGCTCGATATGATCAGCGACATCCTCGACATTTCCAAAATAGAAGCCGGTCACGTCACCCTTTATTTGGAAAACTTCGACGTGGCGACCATGATTGAAGAAGTGATGACTACAGCTCAACCGCTAGTAGAAAAAAAAGGCAATGCTTTAGCGCTGAAAGCCAAAGGCGAACTCGGCACCATGTACGCCGACCAACCGAAAGTCCGGCAAATTCTCCTCAATTTGCTCAGCAATGCTGCCAAGTTTACCGAAAAAGGCGTCATTACTATCGGCGTCGAAAGAATTATAATTGAAAAATCAAGGTCGGCGAAACAAAATAAAAATAATGATTTTTACTCGGGTTCAAACTACACTTCTCAAGTTTTAATTTTTCGAGTCAGCGACACCGGCATCGGCATGACGGACGAGCAATTAGAGCAGATATTCAAACCTTTTACCCAAGCTGATGCCTCGACTACCCGCAAGTACGGAGGCACGGGTTTGGGATTGACAATTAGCCAGCGTTTGTGTCAAATTCTCGGCGGCGAAATTAGGGTTGAAAGCGAGGACGGTAAAGGTTCAACTTTTATTGTCAGTCTCCCGGAACGGGTGGTGATGCAAGCATGAAGGATATCAGAGTGAAATTAGAGTGAAATTAGATCGGGTGATCGTACAATCATAAATCAGTAAAATAGAAAGTGGAAAATGGAAAATGACTAACGGTCGTTCCGAACCCAATCCAGAAGACAACACCTCTAGGCACGCCGTAACTGAGCGCTGGCGGTGTAGGAAAATGCAGGAGAAGTACGGCTGGAAGTTGCTAGGAATAGAACGAACCGGAGACGACACCCTCAAGTACAATTGCGTATTTGAAGGCGAAACTCAGTTTCCCGACTATATGGACGACAAGGAGGAATAAGCAATGGGCAAGTATATCGTTTTTAGAGCTGATTTGACTGAAGAAGAAGGTGCAGAAAACAGACTGCTAGCGCATACGGGAATGCTCACTGACATTCTTGCCGAACACTTCGACTCTTCTAACCGACCAATTCCTCAACCGGGGTACAGATTTCGAGAATTTCACCGGATAGAAAAGTTTGCCGATCCAAAATTTCCCGCTGCGAACACCCACAGCCGAGTAGGAGACTGGGAAGTCGTCAGAGTTCAGACTTACTCGGAAGATTTACCTAGCAGCGACTTTGAGACAATTGTCGTGTGCTATTGCAGGTTTGCACCTGTAAATACTCCCCTCGAACCGATGCCACAGATTCAAGTTGCCCCCATATTGCAGGAAACACAGGTTTAGGAGGCATTTTTTCAAGGTTGAGCGATCGGGAAAACTCCTCAACGCGCTTGACCAATGCAATTTTATGAAGGTTTATCCAATTCTCTAGACAATCCTAACATTCTCTTCACCTCTGCTAAGGGCACAGAAGGCCGATCTGCATCTTCCTCTTTGGCCGCCCTCAAGTCCATCAAATCTTCTATGTCAGCAATTAATGCTTGCAGTGCTTCAAATTCTTCGTAAGGTATCACTGCAAATTCTTTTTTGCCGTTTTTGGTAATAAACTCAGGATGTAACTGAATCATGGATATTTCCTCCAGGTGTTTAAGAGTAAGCATCTTTTCGATGTTTGACGCGGTAGATTACCAAAACATCTTCCTCGATTTCAAATAAAACTCGGTAATCTCCTACCCGCAGCCGATATTCTGGCGTATAGTTTGTTAAGCGTTTCACATCCCCCGTCAGGTTATTTTGCATCAACTCAATTTTAGTCAAAACTCGGCTTTGTACTTCCGCTGGCAAAGATTGTAAATCTTCGATCGCTTTCGGCTTAAACTCAACTTGGTAATTCATCAAAGTGCAAATTTTAGACCCGACAGTTTACCTTTTCCCTGCCAGGGACTGCTACATAGGACGGAAATACCTATCTCAAGAGAGGGGAACACCGATCCGCCCCCCGTCCGCAACTCCCTAGAATGATGATTGTACGGGCAATTAAGCAATTGCCTCTACAGTATCAATGGTTTTCAATTCAGGGAATTAAATTTTATGCAACCGAATAATCCAAACCAATTTACAGAAAAAGCTTGGGAAGCGCTGGCGCGTACCCCAGAAGTTGTCAAAGCAGTCCAGCAGCAGCAGCTAGAAAGCGAACATCTTATGAAAGCTTTGCTGGAACAAGAATCGGGACTTGCTAGCAGCTTATTTAACAAAGCGGGAGTTTCTGTAGCAAAATTGCGCGATCGCACTGATGAGTTTATCAGCCGCCAGCCGAAAATCACTGGAAGCGGCGGCAACGTGTATCTCGGTCGTTCTCTCGACACTTTGCTCGATCGCGCCGAAACTTACCGAAAAGAGTACGGCGATGAATTTATTTCGATCGAGCATTTGATACTAGGGTACGTTAAGGACGATCGCTTTGGCAGAAATCTCCTGCAAGAATTTAAACTAGATGAAGCTAAACTCAAAGAAATAATTGCCCAAGTCCGGGGGAACAACAAAGTGACCGATCAAAATCCAGAAGGCAAATACGAAGCGCTGGAAAAATACGGCCGAGATTTGACAGAAGCCGCACGTCAAGGCAAACTCGATCCGGTAATCGGAAGAGATGACGAGATTCGCCGGACGATTCAAATATTGAGCCGCCGCACCAAAAACAACCCCGTACTGATTGGGGAACCGGGAGTAGGAAAAACTGCGATCGCCGAAGGACTCGCCCAGCGAATTATCACCGGAGATGTGCCGCAATCTCTCAAAGACCGACAATTAATCAGCTTAGATATGGGCGCATTAATTGCCGGGGCAAAATTCCGGGGAGAATTTGAAGAACGCTTGAAAGCGGTACTCAAAGAAGTGATGGACAGCAACGGCAAAGTCATATTATTTATCGATGAAATTCACACCGTTGTCGGTGCGGGTGCAACTCAAGGCTCGATGGATGCCGGCAACTTGCTCAAACCCATGTTAGCGAGGGGAGAATTGCGCTGTATCGGCGCTACAACTCTCGACGAATACCGCAAGTACCTTGAAAAAGATGCAGCACTAGAACGCCGTTTTCAGCAAGTTTATGTTGACCAGCCAACAGTTGAAGATACTATCTCAATTCTGCGCGGTTTGAAAGAACGGTACGAAGTTCACCACGGGGTCAAAATTTCTGACAGCGCGCTAGTGGCTGCGGCTACTTTGTCTACTCGATATATTAGCGATCGCTTCCTCCCCGACAAAGCCATTGATTTAGTGGACGAAGCCGCAGCTAAACTCAAAATGGAGATTACCTCCAAGCCGGAAGAACTAGACGAAATCGACCGCAGGATTTTGCAGCTAGAAATGGAAAGACTGTCGCTGCAAAAAGAAAGTAACACAGCTTCGATCGAACGCTTGGAAAGACTGGAAAAAGACTTAGCCAACCTCAAGGAACAGCAAAGCGGTTTGAACGCCCAATGGCAATCTGAAAAAAATGTCATCGGCAGCATTCAAAAGATTAAAGAACAGATTGATAAGGTAAATATTGAAATTCAACAAGCTGAATTAAAATATGACCTGAACCGCGCTGCTGAGTTGAAATATAGCAAGTTGACCGAGTTGCAAAAACAACTGCAAGAAGCCGAAGCTCAACTGACAGCAACTCAAACCACTGGTAAAACTTTACTCAGGGAAGAAGTCACGGAATCTGACATTGCCGAAATTATTTCTAAGTGGACGGGAATCCCGATTAGCAAGTTAGTTGAATCGGAAATGCAGAAACTTTTGTACTTGGAAGATGAACTGCACAAACGGGTAATCGGACAGAATGAAGCGGTGACGGCGGTTGCAGATGCTATTCAACGATCGCGCGCAGGTTTAGCCGATCCAAATCGTCCGGTTGCGAGTTTTATCTTCCTCGGCCCCACGGGTGTAGGGAAAACTGAGTTGGCGAAAGCATTAGCGGCTTATCTGTTCGATACCGAAGAGGCGATCGTCCGCATTGATATGTCGGAATACATGGAGAAACACGCAGTTTCGCGGTTAATTGGTGCGCCTCCGGGATACGTTGGCTACGATGAAGGCGGACAACTAACTGAAGCTGTGCGCCGCCGTCCGTATTCGGTAATTCTATTCGATGAAATCGAGAAAGCGCACCCGGATGTATTCAATATCATGCTGCAAATTCTGGATGACGGCCGCGTTACCGATGCTCAAGGTCACACAGTAGACTTTAAGAATTCTGTGATTATTATGACATCGAATGTCGGCTCTCAATACATTTTAGATGTGGCGGGAGATAACGAACAAATGCGGAGTCGGGTGATGGAAGCGATGCGGGGAACTTTCCGCCCGGAATTCTTGAACCGGATTGATGAGATGATTATCTTCCACGGTTTGAGCAAGCGCGAATTGCGGCAGATTGTGCTGTTGCAAGTGAAGCGGTTGGAACGTCGTTTAGCCGATCGCAAAATGTCTCTGAAATTGTCGGAATCTGCGATCGACTTCTTAGCAGAAATTGGTTACGATCCGGTGTACGGTGCGCGGCCTCTGAAGCGGGGAATTCAACGCGAGTTGGAAACGCAAATGGCGAAGGGTATTTTGCGGGGAGATTTTGCTGACGGCGATACGATTTTTGTGGATATCGAGAATGAAAGGTTGGCGTTTAAGCGCCTGCCGGCTCAGTTGGTGACTGCGAAATAATTTGGGTAGGGTGGGCTGCGGCCCACCTTATTTTTTTTTGCGATTCTTTACGGGATAGCTGGGCTTCATGCACTTTTTTTTCTAAATTATGGTAGGTAATTGAAAAACTTCTAAAATCTTTTGTTTCAAAGTAACTAACTCCTCTGTAGCTGCATGAGCTTCATAAATAGCTTCAGATGCTGCTACAAAAGGATCTGCATTTAGGGCAAAATAGAGTGAATTAACGGCGCGCGCTGTGTGAAATGCAGCTAAATAATCTGATAATTTTATATTGCCTTCTCCCATTTTTTCTTGCAAGTCCCACTGAATCTCATCGAGTCGATCGACCAAGGATTGAAGTTTGTTTTGAAGTGAAACATCACCACATTGACCTTTTTCTAGCGCTTCTAATCCTTCGTCAAGAATTGGGTGACTCAAGCTAGTGCGCTCAATTGCGAATTTACAAGCGGCTTTGGCTGCATTTCGCTGTTCGGAAATAGTTGCTTGTTTCAGCATTTCCGATTGTTCAGGAGCGATAATTTCTAAGCGATTTTCTGTCATTGTGTAATTAACTCCTTGGATTAGATTTTTGGGGACTTGCGACTAAGCCGCCAGCGCCTTCTATCGTTTGGACGCAGTTTTCACAAATAGGACGCCCTGCTGCTACTGCAATTACTTTACAATCATTGTTAACGGCCCAAGCAACTATGTTAGCTTCTGCATGGCCAAAACCGGGAATAACGGTTTCTCCGAATAGGAGTGCAGACTTTACTCCCGGACGCAAGTAACCATTGGGTTCGCTGGTTCCGATCGCTACTCTGCGGTTTTCTTGGGCGTCTTCAACAACCCCAGCACCCATTGTTACTCTAGATTGCGCGGGTGGTGATAGAGCTTGCTGTAAGGCGATCGCTCGCGTTCGGGCAATGCCTTCAGGATTGCTGAAAAGTTCTGCTTCTGTGTAGTCTTCTGGCAGTGTTGTCTCCTCGGTGGTTAAAGATTTGACACTCCCTGTGCTGAAGCAGCAGGGATTCTAAAGAAACTACCAAAAGGTAATTCTTGAAGGCGCTGTCAAAACACCTCTAGACGTTTAAAACAACTACCTTTTGGTGTTGCAATTACGCTCACTTTTTTACTTCATGCTTTCGTTCGTACTTTTCAACACTCTTGCCAGTTCGGTACGCTCCCCATCCTGCGCTGCTTGGCTGTGCCATAGTCTTTCTCAGACAATAATAAAAATGCTGAGGGTGTCTTACTGCCTGGAATTTCACCGTTCTAGGAATGGTTCAACACGTAGTTGATACGCCTACTTGTTCCGCATTGTTGGAGTATAGCACAGATCACTCGCAGCCTAAAGACTGCAACTGCGTTTCATCAAGAGCTTGAAAGACCGGGGTTCTCACGCGACGCGCTATAGACTGTGGCCATCGCTTAAGGGCGATCGCTCCGGGATTCTTCCTGTTTCTGTTCTTGACGCTCTCTGACTGCTTTAGCTGCCACATGGGATAGCAGGTTTGCAAGGGTTCTATCTTCTTCTTCTGCCCATTCGGACAAAGCTTGATGAACGTCTTCTGGCAGTGTAACTGTAACTCGCATTCGTGAAGGCATGGGCTGGCATGGTTTTACTTCAATTGTCTTTAATTTTACACTCTAACATCATTTTATATATTTTTATGTTATTTGCATCTTATAACATCAAATGATGCTATAAGTGTATATAGGGTTCAGACCCTAAAAAGTCAGAAGCCAGCCCCTTACTGTGGAAGGTTCCGGGCTGGCTCTGGCTCCAAAAATATCAATGGAGACGAGTTCTATGTTGACATACAAAGACCGCTTGTGTTGTTGGGCGATCGCCCGTTTGTTACCCTCTGAGCAATGGATAATTGTTGCCCGCTTCCGCAGCCGTTCCGATGCAGACGGGCATTTTCAGTTTTTGCGACAAACTATACCCCACGTTAAGTTTGAGGTTGTGTTCGATCGCAGTGGGGACAGTCACCGTTTATCTGCGTTGGGCCGTCCTTCCAATCCTGTCACCAGCGCGTTATAAATGCTAATTTTCGTGGCAACTTCGGTTAACTAAAGATTTGCGATCGCACTTTTTGTTAGTAAGTGCGATCGGTCGTACCATCTTAACCAAATCAGAATTTACACTGCGGTAGCCTCAAGACTAAAATTCTCCGAACAGGACTTTATCAACCTTGGGCTGTGGTAAAATGATCGTATCCACAACACTTTCTCGTTACTTAAAAATATGCGATCGAAACTAGAAGAAATTACGCTTCAAGACAGAAATGCTGCTGAACTCGAAATTCGGGACAAGCGACAGCAAATTAATTACGACACCAAACAGTATCCACTCGAAATACTCGTTCAAAAATATATGGAAGGAATTGACGATGATACTAATAAGTTGTTTATTCCAGACTACCAACGTGAAATGACTTGGGATGAAGCAAGGCAATCAAAGTTTATCGAATCTGTAATTTTGGGGCTGCCAATACCTTATCTATTCGTTGCTGATATCGGTGATGATAAAAATGATGAATCACGTTTAGAGATCGTAGACGGTGCAGAACGCATTCGTACTCTAACCAGATTTGTCAACAACGAATTAACCTTAAGTGGACTGGAAACATTAGAGCATTTGAATGGATTTAAGTTTAGTGATTTACTCATGCCTCGTCAGAGGCATTTCAACCGAACTACACTTCGGGTAATCCAACTAAGCAAAACTGCAAATGAGGAATTCCGAAGAGATTTATTTGAGCGGCTACAATCATTTTAATAGCAAAGTAAATACATTTTAAAGAGAGCCAAAAATCTCTGGGTATTAGTTTGGGAAATCAAATTTTTGTTGTGTGTATTGAATATGTCTGCGCTCGACTGCTAGGATAATCATGGAAACTGTACTCTTCGACTTTAATACACGCGCTAAAGATGTGGATGATTACTTCATTTTTCTGGAGAGCTTGGAAAAACAGACAACGAAATTAGCTGTATTCGATCCTGCTGGCAGATTCAAAATACAAAGCCTCGATCCAGAGTTAGCAAAAACTCTGAGAGCTAATGGTTTTTTGTTACTATATAACTTAATTGAATCCACTATGCGAAATGCGATTGAAGCCATATTCGAGGAGTTAAAAAATAAAGCTATCTCTTTTGACAATCTCAAACCAAAAATCAAAATAGTTGTTCTTCAAAATCTTAAAAATCGTTCTCCTAAGAAAATTCATTTAACAATCAACCAAATCTCTACAGATATCATCACAGCTACATTTGAGCGCGAGGAACTGTTTTCAGGAAATGTGGATGCTAGGTTGATTAAAGAAATAGCAGAAAAATACGGTTTTTCATATCAAACAGACTTTGCTAAGACAAAGAACGGGCAAAACCTTGTAGTTATTAAAAGCAACAGGAATGACTTAGCGCACGGGATTAAGTCTTTTGAGGAAGTGGGCGGAGATCAGGCTATTGAGGAACTCTTAGAAATGAAGGAAGAAGTCGTAGAGTATTTGACGCAAATACTGGAAAATATCAGAGATTATCTGGAGAACGAAGAGTATTTGGAGTTACCCACAGGTAATCCTTAATTTTTGTTTTCTTCAGTCCGCGCAGGTGTCCAGAAACCGGGTTTTTGCGAGAATACTTCCTACAGCCGACAGAAACAGCAAAAAACCCGGTTTCTCGCGATCGCCATCAACCTAAAATGACGCAATTACGTTAAAAAACCGGGTTTTTGCGTCCAGGACTGATAACTTACTTCCGCACCATCACAGACTTAATTACAGCATTCGGCTGATACTTATTAGTCTCATGAAAACTGCCTTGACTAGCCACGTAAACTCCCGCAAATTGTTTCCCTTCAGCCTTGGGAGCAAACATAATTTTTTTAGTGGGTTGGTTGGCAAAAACCACATTCTCTCTCATTTCATTATCCACGTTATAAGATAAAGTAGCCTTGCCGTAAATTGCCTCAGCTTGTTTCAGAGTCATTCCCGGCCCGACGCCCTGAACTGTTTTATAATTAGAATTCTCAGTCATCAAAAGTTCAATGACATCCGTATCTTTTAGCTTTGTACCCGCAGCATAAATAATCCGATATTGCACTTTTCCCGACTGGCTGACAGCCACAGCATCAAAGTCTACCATAAAAGGAGACTCTACCTTAAACTGCGCCGTGGAACCCAGAGCTTTTTTCAATTGTCCGAAAGTCATCCCCACCTTCGCCGCTCCAATTGTGCGATCGGAAATTGTTAAACTTGCAGAAGGTGTTTTTTGAGCAGCATTTGCCGCTTCTCCCAGCACATTTGCAGCCCCAGGCGCAACAGCGGAACCGGGAGTCGAAATTAAAGTGAGGTAACTGCCGATCGCCAGCAAAACAGCTATCATTGATCCAGACAAAACTTTAAGATTCAACATGACTAATTCTCCTAGATTTCAAATGCGACTATCTACCCGCATCTTTTTGGCTATCCTGGGCCTCACCTTGCTAGTTTGGATTCTCAGAGGTGTTGGCCTCTTGACATTCATTCCCGGTGGTGTGATTTGGATACTGATTTTGCTTTCTTTTGTTGCGGGCATCCTCAGCACTGTACTCCGCAGGTAAGCCAGCATCCGGCAAATAACAATTAACAATTCAAGATTAACAAATTATTTTAATTTTGATTGTTTCATAGCCTTTCCCACCGTCACATTCAACTGAGCTCCGATCAGCATCACCAAAGAAGAAAGATCGAGCCACAGCAGCAACACAATAAAAGTTCCGATCGTGCCGTAAGTCCAAGTGTAATTTCCCAAGTGCAAAACATAAAACCGAAATAAAGCTGAAAATAGCGCCCACAAAATAGCAGCAAAAACAGCTCCAGACAAAATAGGAATATCTGGTTGACGGCGGCTAGGCCCGTAGCGGTAAATAAAGGCAAAAGCGAGTGATACAATTCCCAAAGAAATCGGCCACCGCCACAGCCGCCAAGCACCTAACAGTTGCGACTCCAAAGGGCAAGTGCCGGCGAGCAGCAAGCAATTTTGAACATCTTTTAAATCGCAATTGGCGACGGACTCCAGCAGGCAACTCTGGCGGGCAATAGCTTGTACAATTAAGTCGCTGACAAATACTACTCCCGATGCCAGAATTAATAGTATAATTGTGCCGATACTCAGCGCCAGAGAAATAAGTTTTGCTTTCCAAAATGGTCGAGTTCGAGCGCTCGGGATTTCATGGATGCGATCGAGTGCAGCCATCGCCGCGCTCATTACCCCAGAAAATGCCCAAATCGAGGCAAGAAAGCTCACCGAAAATAGCCCTTTACTGCGAGTTAACAGAATTTCTTTGATTAAGCCGCCAATCAAATTCCGAACGTTATCGGGTATGACTTCGCCCAAAAGACGGGCGATTTGATACAGTGTAGACTGCAAAGGTTCAAAGAGGGCGATCGCCGATAAGATAGCCAACAGCCCCGGAAACAGCGCCAGCATAGAATTGTAAGCCATTTCCGCAGACAGCCCCGGCAAGCGCTGCTCTCCCGCCTTCGCGCCGACTTCTTTCAGCGTGTCCCAAGTCAAACACCGACAAAACAGCCAAAAACTACCAAATTTTCTTTTGAGAGCTCTCAGCAGCCTCAAAAATTCCTGAAACAAAGCTAAAATCAGGTACCGCAGCCAGTAAAAAATGTTCATAGCGCATAGGAAACGGGGCGAAAGATGAGGTAATATCATGGACGGTTGCATCGGAATAATATATTTGGATGATGTCAGTGCGAGCGTCCCGCTCGCTACCCAAATCGTGAGCGGGACGCTCGCACTACATAATTCCGATGCCACCGGATTTGATATGAAACAAGTCGTTAATTAATTAAGCCATTATCAACTCGCAATTGCCAATTCTCAATTCCAAATCTAAAATCTAAAATCTAAAATCTAAAATCAATATTATGGCTCAGGATGTCAGACAGTGGTTAGATGAAATCAAGCGGCTGCAACAGCAGTTAACAGAAGTTTCGCGCGATCGCGATGAAGCCGGTGAAAGTGCCGCTCAGTGGCGCCAACTCTACAATACCGAAGCCGAACAGCGGCGGAATGATGCTAAATTAACTCAGCAAAGCATCGCTTCTCTGGAAGCACAAATAGAGCAATTACAAAATTTTTCGCCCCTTGTACCCGAAGGCGACGATGCTGGAGTTGCCCGACAGCAGGAAGTCGAACAACTGCAAACAGTAGGCGAACTTAAAGCTAAGTTAACAGAAGTTCTCGAAGAGCGCGATCGGGCGATCGAACAAATCAAACAACTCACTCAAGCCCTCAAACAAGAAGAAGCCCGCCACGCCGAGACTAGCAAAAATTTAACCACCGCCCTCGGAGATGCTGTTGACTTGCTCACGAAAGCCCAAAATCCTGCCCCTGCAAAAACCGAGACAGTATATTCTTTGGAGATAGTACCTACTCGCACTGCAAATCCTGGCGAAACTGCTCTGGAAATACGCCAAACTTCAGCCCAAACAGGTAAAAATCCCGCGCAGCTTCCACCTTCTAAAAATCAGTTACTCGATCTACCGCCCTTTGGGAATTAGGAGTTAAAAATTCAGGAATTTTTGGCATGGCGAGTCCCCTTAGCAGGTGGGATTCAGTCACCGATGCGTTGTTTTTGCCTTAACTGCAATTAGGCTGAATTAATCTATCAGCTTTTTTATTATTCCGCATCTACGGATGGTCTACTAATCGATGTAACTGTACTATATCTCAACCTATAATCCGCATTCAAAATTTTGAGGACTGCCCAAAAATCTTCCTCGCGTCGTACCAACCTACAGTCTTTAGATAGAACTTAACTGAGCTAAATTTTAGTAATATCGACAACGACTGATACGCGAGGAAACTTCATGAAGACAGAGATATCCGCAGTCTGGTTAAAGATGGAGAGCATGATCGACGGGTTGATTATCATGTTGCCCAATATTGTGCTGGCGTTAATTGTCTTTGCAATCTTTTTCTGTGTGGGTGGGGCAATTAAGAGAGCGGTCAGGCGGGTAACCCGCAACCACCACCAAGCACGAAATTTGGGGTTGGTGTTAGGACGGTTGGCGCAGGGTACGATCGTTCTAGTCGGTCTGTTTGTTGCGCTTTCGATTATAATTCCCACATTTAAAGCTGGGGATTTGATTCAATTGCTGGGAATTAGCGGGGTGGCGATAGGTTTTGCCTTTCGCGATATCTTGCAAAACTTCTTAGCCGGTATCCTAATTCTGTTGACTGAACCGTTCCGAATCGATGACCAGATTGTGTTTAAAAACTTTGAGGGAACGGTAGAAAATATTGAGACGCGCGCTACAACAATCCAAACTTATGATGGTCGTCGGATTGTCATTCCAAATGCCGAATTGTTTACAAATGCGGTGACAGTGAATACTGCTTTCGATAAACGCCGCACGGAATACGATTTTGGTATTGGTTACAACGACGATATTGACCGCGCCAAGCAGTTAATGCTGGAAGCATTGTACACCGTAAATGAAGTGTTGAAAGATCCTGCACCCGATGTGCTGGTGGTTCAGCTAGCAGAAAGTACCGTCAATATTCGCGTTCGATGGTGGATTGCTCCGCCGCGCCGAATTGACGATATGCGATCGCGCGACAAGGTAATTTGTGCTATTAAAAAAAAGCTTGTGGAAAACGGCATCGATTTGCCTTATCCCACGCGACAAATTTTGTTTCACGACCAAACCGAAGAAACCGACGGCGATCGCTCCCAGCAGCGCGAAGGATGGCCTGCGGGTAAAAGTAAAGTTCCGAAACCTCGCCCTATTGGCGGATCTGTGGGAAAAGTTGCCCAAGGGCGATCGCAACTTGACGACAACGGGCAATCTTAACCGCGTCACAATTCATGAAAAATATCAAGTTGAGAAAAATTTGGAATTCGCTGCACTGCGATCGTGCAACCTGAATTGATATCACTCGCCGAGCGATTAAAGGAGTAACAAACCACGATTGATATGATGCCTAATTTTCAAGCAAAAACCACAGTCCGATTGCCGTAAACTAAAACACGATTTTGTAAATGATATCGCACGGCTCTTGCTAACACAACCCTTTCTAAATCTTTACCTTTGCGAACCAGATCGGACACTTCATCGCGGTGACTGACGCGCACAACATCTTGTTCGATAATCGGCCCCGCATCTAAATCGGGTGTAACGTAGTGGGCTGTTGCACCGATAATTTTCACCCCTCTTTCATAAGCTCTCTCGTAGGGATTTGCACCCACAAACGCGGGCAAAAATGAATGGTGAATATTAATCAGATTGGGAAAGTTTATGATAAAGTCTTGACTCAAAATTTGCATATATTTCGCCAAAACTACTAGATCGATCTGATACTTCTTAAGAATTTCTAACTGTTGTGCTTCTTGAATAGCTTTATTGTCTTTAGTAATGGGAATATACTCAAAGTCGATACCGTATTGTGCGGCAATGGGCTTTAAATTTTGATGGTTGCTGATAATCAGCGGAATTTCACCTCTGATTTCTTGCGATCGCTGTCGCCAAATCAAGTCTAATAAACAATGATCTTGACGGCTGACCCAGATCGCAAGCCGTCGAATTTTATGGGAAAAATGCAATTGCCAATTGGCTTGTAAGTCCTTGGCAATTTCACTAAAAGCAGGTGTTATTTGTTCGGTGGTTAACTCAAAATCATCTAATTGCCATTCTAGCCGGCTCAGAAATAATCCGGCGGTAAAATCTGTATGGTGATCCGCGTGGATGATATTGCCGTTGTGGGAGGCGATAAAGTTGGCAAGTAAGGCGACAAGTCCTTTGCGATCGGGACAGGCAATTAACAGGGTTGCAGTAGGCTTAGTCATTGTATAATCGCTAAAGTTTTATTGATGCTCCGCACCATATAAGCTCTTTGAAGTTATTCTGTAGGGTGTACGCTACGCAGCGTACTGTTACTCGAACTACCGCCGTTTGGTAATCAGGAATTTAAAATACTGCTTGCTCCGAAGATTTGTTGTGCGGTTAACTGCAAGTCTGGGAAGAGTGAAGAAATCAGTCGATCGCTCTTTTGAAACAACTGTTTTTGATACTCATCTTCTTGCAGCATACAAATCGTAATTGTCGGCTGTTTGGGTTTGCCAATATATTCTCTGCCACCAATGCCCAGATAATCCACAATCCAATACTCAGGCACTCCCAGCAGTGCGTAATCTTCAACTTTGCGGGCGTAGTCGTTCTGCCAATTGGTGCTGACGACTTCAGCGATTAGTTTAATTGAGTTTCCCGATGTAATAACAGGTTCTTGTTGCCACAAAGGTTCATTAATTAGTTGAGTTCGATCTACTACAAGTACGTCGGGGCGAAACGCTGTTGCTGTTCCTAATAGTTTGATGAGACAGCGAGGGGGAATAAAGTAGGGTAGATCCAGACGATCGATTTCTACATTGAGTTTTCGCCCGAGGAAGGCGGATACTTGTTCGTGCGGCCCCGTTGGTTCCATTTCGGTTAATTCACCATCGATTAGTTCGTAACGATCGCTGTCGCCAAAGTTGGCAATAAATTCATCAACACTTAGAAGTTTGGCAGGTGATTGAACCATTCTGTTTGCTCCTGGTGATGAATTAAGAATTTTTTTAACGAACCGCAGAGGACGCAGAGAACGCAGAGGAAGAGAAGAGAGAGAAGATGACAAAGAGTTTTCATATTTCCCTCTGACTTCTGACTTCTGACTTCTTCTTAAAATCCCATCGCCCCAGCTACTGCATCCAAACTCGGAGCAATGCCACTTTTAAACTGATTGTTGCTGTGATTAATTGCGGTATCCGGGTCTTTCAAACCGTTACCAGTCAGCACGCAAACCACCGTCGCCCCAGTCGGAACTTGGTCTTTTACCTTCAGCAAACCGGCCACAGAAGCTGCACTTGCCGGTTCGCAGAAAATTCCTTCCTGTGATGCTAGCAAACGGTAAGCGTCGAGAATTTCGGCATCGGTGACTGCTGCAAAACTGCCGCGGCTGGCTTCGGAAGCTGCGATCGCCTGTTTCCAGCTAGCCGGGTTCCCAATCCGAATCGCCGTCGCCAGGGTTTCTGGGTTCGCCACGGGTTCTCCCGTTACCAAAGGCGCAGCCCCGGCGGCTTGAAATCCCATCATCCGCGGCAGGCGCGAACATTTTTTGGCTTGGTGGTATTGACAAAAACCCATCCAGTATGCTGTGATGTTTCCGGCATTTCCCACGGGAATGCACAGCCAGTCGGGGGCATCGCCCAAAGCGTCCACCACTTCAAAAGCGCCGGTTTTTTGGCCTTCCAAGCGGTAAGGATTGACGGAGTTGACCAATGTCACGGGGTAGTTAACGGCCATTTCGCGGACAATTTCTAGGGCCCGATCGAAATTTCCCCCAATCGAAATGACTTCCGCACCGTAAAGCAAAGCTTGCGCCAACTTGCCCAAAGCCACGTAACCTTCGGGAATCAACACGAAAGCTCGCATTCCCCCGCGTCTGGCGTAGGCGGCCGCGGAGGCCGAAGTATTGCCGGTACTGGCGCAAATTACTGCCTCCGCACCAGCTTCCTTTGCCTTGGAAATCGCCATTGTCATCCCCCGGTCTTTGAAACTACCAGTGGGGTTGAGGCCGTCGTATTTGACCAGGACGCGCACGTCTCTACCGATGAGAGAGGCGATCGCCGGTGCTGGAATCAGGGGAGTATTGCCCTCTTGGAGGGTCACTACCGGCGTGGTTTCCGTCACCGGCAGGTAGGGGCGATAAGCTTCGATCAAGCCCGGCCAGCCGTAGCGTTTCGGCTCGGCTGCGCGGGCAGCGGAGTTAGCAGAAGAGTCAGTAGCAGGTAGAATCAGGGTCACGATGTCAATGGTTTTAGGCAATGGCCGAGGAATTTACACTAATTTTAGCTCGATCGGTTAATTTGATGTTTAATACGATCGGTTCAGGTTAAAGTAACTTAATGGTGTGAATGTGTAGATATGTCTACCCAATTACTAATGTCAAATAATTCATCCACTCTTTCCCGGCCTCAAGTAACCGCGAGCAATCCCGAAATGGCTAGTTCTTCTACCCTATCGACCAGTTTTGCCCGCAAAGTAGATTCGGTGAAGTGCCCCTACCAAGCCGACCAGCAAGTTAAGTTCCTGCACTTGCAAGCAGAAATCGAATCCTTGCTGTTGGAAGTGCAAAGCCTCAAACAGCAACGCTCGATCGCTGGCTTGCCGGCTCTCGACCCGATTTCTGGCAGCAACAGCAATTAGCAGACAACAGCCGCTAATGCTAATTGTGCTGCCCCTGTGTTATAAAAACGAATGTTTTGCTACCCGCAGTATTTTTTGCCAAAAGTGCTAGAAATTCCTAACTGCGGATAGCGATCGCTAGCATTTGCTAAAACGCGCTTGCCTACAGCTCAACTCGTCTGCCACAAGCTGGCAACGAGCTGATATTTTACGGCGCTTTTTTATTGCGCTAATTTTGTTAAGCCATGCTCATAGCATACGGAGAATCGAAATCAGTTTATGACAGCATCGATCGAAAAACCACTAAATTTGACATCCGCAAGTGACACTTCCAACCTGCGCCTCAAAGATATCCTCAAAACCCTGCCGCGCGAAGTGTTCGTCAAAAACCCCCGCAAAGCTTGGACAAAAGTCGTCGTCAACGTTCTTTTAGTTGCTGTCGGATACTGGGGCATAGCAGTCTCTCCTTGGTATCTACTGCCCCTGATGTGGATTTTTACAGGTACCGGATTAACCGGTTTTTTTGTGATCGGCCACGACTGCGGCCACCGATCATTTGCTAACCGCCGCTGGGTAAACGATTTAGTCGGACATCTCGCATTTTTGCCGTTAATTTTCCCGTTTCACGCATGGCGGCACGGACACAATTACCACCACAAACACACCAACAAACTTGGTGAGGATAATGCTTGGCACCCGATGACAGCAGCAGACTACGCTGGCGCGCCCAAGGCTTTACAAATAGCTTATAGTTTAATATTTGGTCCGATGTGGTGGATCGGCTCGATCGCCCACTGGGCAAAAGTACACTTCATGTGGTGGCGCTTCAAAGGCAAACAGAAACAAGAACAAGTCCGATTTTCTGTGTTAGTGGTTTTAATCGGTGCTGCGATCGGATTCCCGATTTTAATTGCCACAACAGGAATCTGGGGATTTGTCAAATTTTGGTTGCTCCCCTGGATGGTTTACCATTTCTGGATGAGCACTTTTACGATCGTCCACCACACAGCACCAGATATCTCTTTTAAAGAACCCGAAGAATGGAACGAAGCCCAAGCCCAACTATCGGGAACAGTTCACTGCGATTATCCCCGCTGGGTAGAGTTTCTGTGTCACGATATTAACGTCCACGTTCCCCATCACCTTTCAACTGCTATTCCCTGGTACAATTTGCGCCTCGCCCACAGCAGCTTAAAGGAAAATTGGCAAGATCATCTCTACGAAACCGAGTTTTCTTGGTCTTTGATGAAGCGGATTGCCGACAACTGTCACTTGTACAATCCCGCTGGCGGCTATCAAACATTGCAGGAATTTAACGCTAAAACAAAGTAAGTTTTCAACGCGATAAATGCCAGAAAAACCCGGTTTGTAAAACACAACCGGGTTTTTCGATATTACAATCCGTAGCCTTTGTCAGGGGCGGAATGCGC
Organism: Microcoleus sp. N3A4; assembly: GCF_036701805.1. NCBI lineage: Bacteria > Bacillati > Cyanobacteriota > Cyanophyceae > Oscillatoriales > Microcoleaceae > Microcoleus > Microcoleus sp. N3A4. The sequence continues at coordinate 245,416 of NZ_JAUBRJ010000001.1, read as the reverse complement.
GCCCAACTGTCACTATCACAATTCCTACCATTATTAAATCAGTCATTCCCAATCTAAAATCTAAAATCTAAAATCTAAAATCGAATGACTTTCAATCCCCATAACTGTCGCAACGAAAGCGAAGTAGAAAGCAAACTCATTGTCAGCTATCTGCTGCCAAAGTTAGGCTATACCCCCGACACTTGGCACCAAGAAATAGCATTTGGGAATATTCGTCTAGACTTCCTCTCATTTGCCACCCAAGTTATCCCCATAGTTGTCGATGCAGACTCGCCGATGAGTGTAGTCATGGAGGCTAAACATCCGAAGGAAAATTTAGACCGCCACCTGCGAAAACTCAATCGCTATTTAACAAGTTTGAACATCCACTACGGCCTCATAACTAACGGTAAAGAAATTAGAATTTATGCAAGAAGCCCCGATGATATTAAGCTAGTCTTTAAGTGTGCCGGACAAGACCTTGAAACTAGAATTGATGAAATTATCGCTTTAATTGGCAGAGAGAGTTTAAAACCTGTAAAAAATTTAGATAATCTCGAACTGGAAGATAGTAAAATTAATTTGGTTAGTCCTGAGTTAGTTAGCGAAGTCCCAGTACAGCCCAACAATCCCGCCACCGCAGAACCTGAACCCAGTCAACTCTCCGAACCGGAACAAATACCTGAAAATAATCGAGTTGATATTCAAGTTAAATCAGATGTAACCGTTCCCCAAAAACGCCAAAATACTATGAAAATCATTGCAGTTTACCACAATAAAGGCGGCGTCGGCAAAACTACAACAGTAGTCAATTTAGCTGCTGCGCTGAGCAAGAAAGGTAAGAGAGTCTTGGTGATAGACTTAGACAGTCAGGCAAATACAACCTTTGCGACTGGTCTAGTAAAATTTGAAGATGAAGAACAAGACGATTTGAAAGATAGTAATATTCTTCAAGTTTTGCAATCACAAGAATCTTTTTCCATCGCACAAGTAGCTCGAAAGTCTAATTTTTGCCATCCCGAAATTGATGTGGTTCCTTCCCATATTGATTTAATGCAATATGAAACGGAACTCAATCAACTAGATTACAGCCGAATGATTTTAATTCAGAAACTAGCAGAAGTACAGGATAAATATGATATTGTACTGATCGATACACCGCCATCTTTGAATCTTTACGCCAGAATTGCCCTGATTGCGGCAGATTATTTAATTATTCCTTCGGACTTAAAACCTTTTGCCAATCAAGGACTGATTAATGTCAAGGATTTTATCAAAAAAATCAATGGATTTAAAAAACAAATAGGCAAACAGCCGATCGCAATTTTAGGCGTACTCTCTTGCAAAATCTCAGCTAATGCTAAATTTGTACAGTACAGTTTGGCCAAGCGGAGGGAGGCAATTCCCAAACGGTACGACCTTGAAATCATGGACAGCGTAATTTACGAGAGAGACGATTTAGCAAAGTGTGCAGAACAATTTCAAATCGTGGGAAATATGGAAATTGCCGATCCGATTTCAGTGCTAGACTTTAAGCCTGATTGCACCGCATCCCAAGAATTTGAAATGCTAGCACTCGAAGTTTTGGAAAAAATAGGTAAAAACTAATGAAAAAATTATTTCCGTCACTGGTTGCAGTGAAAAGAATTACGTCCGCAGTTCCCCGTTCCAATTTTGCAGAGCCGGATTTGGAGAAATTAGCGAGACTGATTTTAGAGTCAGGAGGATTGATTAATCCGATAATTGTCCGCCGAAACGGTATGGATGCCTACGAAATAGTAGACGGAGATTTTGAATACTACGCGGCGGCGAGAGCAAAGGAAATAGAACCTTTCAAAGGCGAGACAATCGGAGCATTCATCCTGGAAGAAGAAAATGAAGAAATTTTACTGGAACAGCTTAAAATTCTCAGAAAAACCGCCATCACTGAGAATTTAGTTGAGAATCAAGAAACCGGGTTTTTTCACGAAAATACTTCGTCGCAGCCCGCAGATTCAATAAAAAACCCGGTTTGTTTGGTCGAAGTCCCTAATTTATGTGAAAATGAAACTCCCCAAGAGTCATCTAGTTTAGAACAGCGACTAACAAATATTGAAGCCCAGTTTGCAAGTCAAATTAATGAATTAAAAGCCGAGTACGCCCGCGAACAAAAAGTTTTAGCGCAGAGTATACAAGAACTTGAAAACCGAATATTACAACAAGTACCTCTGTTAATTGAAGCGCAGTTGGCAAACAAAATTAATGAGTTGAAATTAGACTCTGCATCTGAAAAACAGACTTTGCTAGAAGGGGTACAAGAAGTTAAAAACGTAACTTCCCAACCAATGTCGCTGTTGGAAGCACTCAATAGTCTAGATAAAAATCAACTGTCGGCGAATTTGAAAGATGCTGGCTTGAAGCCTCCAATAATTCAAATAATCCTCAAAGAGCGAGATGTGCAGCCGTTCGTGTCATTTGCAAATGTGGTGGAACGTACTAAAGGGTTAACCGATAAAACAATGATTAAAATAATTGACAAGTGGCAAAAATACTCATAAATAGCAACTCCTGCCGCAACTCGCAACGCCAGCCCGTTAGCGAAGCCCTCGAAGAGGATCGCCCTGACGCCAAAAAAGTAAAGATGAGTAAAGCAGTGTATCATTGGTGTCCCACAGCCAGTTAAACTCATCACAGTCGGTTTTTTTTAGGAATTGCAATAACTTTTGCCGTAGCACGGGCGAGGGCGGGACGCCATCGCCAGGGCTGTCACCGCACAGGTACAGCAGCAAGGCGATATCTCCCCAGATAACCGAGTTCGATCGCAGTTCTCGTAAAGTGCTTGTGGCGCACCCGACAATTAGAGTTCTTGGGTTAGTTCAGCAGCACTTAAAACTGAGGCTGTAAAGTACAAATATACATAAATACCTACACACCAGATTTAAATGACAAAAGGGGACTTGTAACAAGATGGATCGATCGTCCGATCAAAACCGCATAGTTGAATATTTGCGGATTAAGCCAATTAGTCATACTCAGATTTACACTTCCCAAATTGCAGTACCAGAGCCTCAGCGGGGGGAAATTCCCCGCGAACGCCGCGAAGCTATCAGGAGAAGTCTCATCGAGCAAGGCAGCAACTTGATTCCTTTAATTGTGCGTCGCACTGAAGCTTACAGCAACGAAGAAGAATATGAAGTTGTCTGCGGCTCAGATTGGTGTATTCTTGCTAAAGAACTCGGCATTGAGCAAATGTGGGCTTGGGTATTTGAAATGACCGACGAGGAGGTAGCTGTTGCTCGAGCAGAAATGGAACATTTAGCTCCGCAACCGACTCAGAAAACTGCACAAATTGAGACTCTACTGCAACAATTTGAGCTATCATTTCAAAAAAAGATAGAAACTCTCACAAAACAAATAGAACAATCTGTAAAAAAAAATGAAGACCTGCTTAAAAAGCAAGTAAAAGCTCTAACTGAGCATAACTTCGATCGCGAGCAAATAGAACAGATTAAGCGTTTGCTCGAACAAGTTGAAAAAACATTTCATGAAAAGGTAGATAAAATGGCTAAAAAAATTGAACGATCGAGCAGCAACAGTCCGCCGACATCGGCTGTTATTTCTGAGGTAAATCTTGAAGGTGCGTTGAGACAGTTAGATGAACTAGAAAAACTACTGTCAAAAAAATTAGAACGCACAGTTCAGACAATTAATCAGTTTGTTTCCGACGCGATCGAAGATGTAGAAAACGACCTGAAAAATCAAATCGAAACGCTCCGCCACCAACTGGGAACCGCCGCGACGCACTCAGAAATACAGCCCGAGGCACAACCTAAAACGCCGTCAAAAACACAGCCCAAGAAGCAGTCGAAAGCACAGCAGAAACCTCAGCTACCGCAGTTGCAGTTGGAGTTGCCGTTTCCGTCCCCAGAGGAAGACTACGAAAGTCTTTCGCTGAGGCGCTTGAAGGCGATCGGCAAAGACCGGAAAATTCGGGGCTACGCGCGCATGAAACGACCGGAAATTCTGGTAGCTCTCAGACAAACTGACGGTCAATAAAACGATAATTGCTAATAGTTAAAGACTAATTTTTTGGTGTTCGATCGCATTTTTCGGCAAAAAGCGCGATCGGGCTTTCACAATAGTCCTCGGCAGAGATATGAAAAGCTTGCTAAAATAGACACACAACCTCTTACTCCTCACCCAGCAGCCATGTCCGCAACCGCAGAATTAGCTACTACCCAAGAGATACCAGAACAAGAGATACCGGAAAATGTTATCTTTCCTTCAGGCGATTTATACAGTGACGAACCTCCCGTGGAAACAGAACTGCATCTCCGACAAATAATCCTACTCCTCAACTGTCTAGAATGGCTGTGGCGAGATAGAAATGATTTCTATGCTGCTGGAAACCTCACCATTTATTACAGTCCCAAGCAACTCAAATCGAAAGACTTCCGAGGCCCAGACTTTTTTGTGGTACTCGGAACTGAACGCAAAACTCGAAAAAGCTGGGTTGTTTGGGATGAAGACGGAAAGTACCCCAATATTATCGTAGAAATCCTATCGCCCAAAACAGCGGATACAGACAAAAACTTTAAGAAACAACTCTATCAAGATACTTTTCGCACTCACGATTACTTTTGGTTCGATCCAGAAACTTTAGAATTAGTTGGGTTTCATTTACTTGACGGGGAATATGAAGCAATCGCACCAAACGAATCCGGGCATCTGCGGAGTCAACAGCTCGATTTGAGTCTCGGAATTTGTGGGGGAAAATTGCGTTTCTTTACTGCAGAAGGAGAGCTTGTCCCTACTTCAGAAGAGGTTGCAGAAAGGGAGACTCAACGAGCCGGACAAGAAGCTCAACGAGCCGGACAAGAAGCTCAACGAGCCGATCGCCTGGCCGCGAAACTGCGAGAATTAAATGTTGACCCCGATACAATTTAGCGATCGTCCTTTCATTCAAGTTTCCTGTATTGTAAGCTGGTTTAGGCGATCGCATATCCCGTATGCTGCCGAACGTGATACGGATGAAACCCTAAAACTATCTTGTCTTTAGGCACTCCTAACTCTACAAGTTCTGCGGTAATTCCCGTTTCTATACCATCTTGTTGAATCCAGATTTTGCCGTCGATAATTTCCACATGAACGATACAATCGTGAATTCTTTTAGGCCCTTGCCAGCCTTCGTGCATCAGTAAAAAATTGTTTTGTTCGCGATCGACAATAACGCTGTTTTTAACTTGTCCGTAACTGTTAGGAATCCTGGCATAACTATCTAAAATATTGTGAATAAATTGGCGATATTCATCTAGTCTATCCATCTTACAATTATCTCCTTTGATGAATCAAAAACAATTAGTTTGAGTCTTTTTTTGCGTAACAAAAGTTGCCCAATTGGCTCAGAGAAAATATCTAGATAAACTTCTTCCCGAACAGCCAAATATATATTCCGTTCTGGTTCTGAAAACTCTAGAATATCTTCATAGACAATATACTGTCCCAGAGCTTCTTCTAAGTCATGAACTGGTGAATCACTCACAAAACTTTTGACTTCTACAGCAATTTTGCGACCTTGCTTTTCGGCAGCAAATAGTTTTTCTGCACCCAAATCGACGAATAGGGAACGACCGCCAATTTCTAAGGGTAGCGGATCGTTTGTTATCGTCCACCCGTCTTTTTCTAGAGCTGTTCTGACAGTATTGTGGTAGATGTCTTTTGCTGGCATATTCTATGCTGAACCATCAAAGCTCACCCTTATTATAGAATAACACAAGACTTTTGAAAACTGATAACTCATCAATTCAAACTACTTACTGCCGCGTGTATCGGTGCTTCACCCCAATCGGAAAATACTCCGCATCGCCCGTCGCAGTTAATGTCACCACAGGTAACTGATATTCTGGCGGCACGTAATTAGCAAATTCGCTGTTTAGCCGCCGCAATTGTGCGAGAATTGAAGATGCGATCGCCTCCTGCATCTCCTCGTCGCCCTCCACCCCCGCTGCTAATTCCACAACCACCGATAAAAACCGATTTCGATCCGCATCTTCCTTGACTTGCAGCACAAATTTTCCCGTCACCCATTCCCGAATGGTGGGAACTTCTAAACCTACGGTGACATTTTCCGGGTAAATGTTAGCACCGAAGTAGGAAACGGTAAAGTGCGATCGCCCAAATATATAAACAAATGGCAAGCAGCGAATTCCTCTGGGGAAATCAGAAACTTTCATAGCTGCTGCTTGCTGCAAACTTGCCACCGGGTTAAACCCCCATTCAGCCAAAAAATTGAGCATTGCTTCGTAAGAAATTAAACCGCCGTTATCGGAGATGTGATAGCGTATTAGCGGGATGCCGTTGTCGCCAGAAAATAACAGCGTGCCGTCATTATTAACTTCAAAAAAGCGGCTTTTCGGATCGTACTGCACCAGCGTTGGCAACCGCGATTCCCCGAATAAATTGCGTGCTGCTTCGGGATTGTTTGCTAAAAAGCGGCGGATGCAAATACTCAGCGGTGTCTCGTTCCCTAAAACGCCCGCGTCGGCAGTACCGTAAAGGGTGGCAGAGTTGTAATATAGATTGTCAGAATTAGTGCGATCGCTCACCAAACTCCGCCATTCTTCGCTAAACACTTCCCCCGCAAACACCATCTTAATTCGATATTTTTGCCACTCCACACCCCCAGCAATTCCGCTATCAATCACATCCTTGATAAACGGCGGATATCCCAACAATACTACTTGCTCAAAATGCTCCCCAAGTTCCTGCACAACTCGCAATATTTCAGTCTTATTATTCCCAGGCGTCACAACTGTAACGGGATAACCCTTACTCGCTAGATAGCGGCAGCAATTGGCCGTGTACATTCCCCCAACCCAAGTTCCCAACGCAAAGCAAATGACAGCTAAAGTTGAGCGAGTATCGGCGGAAAAACTGTCGTGAAATATTTGTTCAAAACGAGCGGCAATTTGCAACTCGTCGCTGATAAAACGCGGCCAAAATGTCGGGTTTCCTGTCGAACCAGATGAAACAGCAATGAAATCGCAAGTTTCTAATTTGCCCTGGTGGCACAACTGAGGTAGCGGGTGACAGCGTAAATAATTCTCTTTGGTAATTAGCGGCAATTTTTGGAAGTCTTCAAAGGTTTGAATTGAGGCGGGATTGATGTTATGTTCAGTTAGGAAAGTCTGGTAAGCTGGTACTGTGGCCGCGACTTTTTGAAAAAGCGCGTGAAGCGCAGCTATCCCGTAGGGAATCGCCCCGGCTTCGGCAACTCGACTCTGCTGCTGTTGCAATCGTTCCTCAAGCGGCGCCCTCAAATACTCTTCAAACGCCCCAATTGCTCGCTGACGCTGTTCTGGCTGCATGATTTGCTCCTTAAAATGCGTATTTTGCACCTGGATCGCTCAAGATTAAATTAGTAGCGCTAACGCCCCGATCGCACATTGGGTCGGACACTAAAAATTTGAACACATTTTGAGGTCGATCGAAAAGATGGCGCAGTCGATAAACTTCTATAGCACGAAACCGCTGTTTTCACAATAACCACAGGGGATAGCCAAGCTGCCGATCGACTAATAAACACTGACACACTATGGCAAGATTAATTCAGCGATCGCCCAAAATCCTCAGTCTCAGTCAAGCGTGAAAATCCGACGCAGCAAGTTCAAATGAACAATCCCATCTACCCCGGCATAACTCTCAACAACCACTACCGCATCGTCCGCGAATTGGGACACGGAGGCTTCGGGCGCACCTACCTCGCTGAAGATGCCCACCGATTTAACGAACCCTGCGTTTTAAAAGAATTTGCGCCCCAAGTACACGGAAGTTACGCTTTACAAAAATCCGAGGAACTGTTCGAGCGGGAAGCAGGAGTGCTCTACAAGCTGCAACACAATCAAATCCCGCGCTTCCGCGAACTCTTCCGCGTCAGTATCAGCGATCGAGGCTACCTATTTCTCGTTCAAGACTACGTGCCAGGTCAAACTTACCGCTTCCTGCTGGACGCCCGCAAACGTCAGGGTTTGCGGTTCATCGAGGCAGAAATCAATCAACTGCTGATCCAGATTTTGCCCGTGCTCGAATACATTCACTCTTTGGGAGTGATTCACCGCGACATCTCCCCGGACAACCTGATTCTGCGGAGTTCTGACGGGATGCCCGTCCTGATCGACTTCGGCGGAGTAAAACAACTTGCCGCCACCGTAGAGTCTCTGTTCGCTGAGGCTAACGGCACTCCCGCCCCCGCGACTCGCATCGGCAAGCTCGGCTATGCTCCCGTCGAACAAATGCAGATGGGCATCGTCTATCCCCACAGCGATTTGTACGCTCTGGCGGCCACGGTTTTGGTGTTGCTGACGGGGAAGGAACCGCATCAGTTGCTCGACAGCCAGACGCTCAATTGGAACTGGCGGGCGGAATGTTCTCTGTCTCCGAATTTGTCCCTGGTGCTGGATAAAATGCTTGCTCAACAGCCGAGCCAGCGTTACTCCTCGGCTCGCGAGGTAATGCTCGCTCTCTCCGGCAATCCGCCTTTACAGCCACCTTTGCCAGCAGCCCCGGATTTTGGGCCCACGCAGCCGCCGGATTTCTCGCCTATACCAGTGCCCGCCCCGAAACTGCCGGGAACTCCGGTGCGAGCTGCTATTGGCAATCATCAAAAGATGCCTGCTTGGAAAATGGTTTTGTTCGTGGTGGCGGTGCTCTCAAGTATGGGGGGAGTTGGCTGGTTTGCGGGCAATTATTTGTTAAATCTGCAATCAAAAGTGCAGAAAATTCCCCAGAGTCCGAGCCCGAAGCAGCAGCAAGAAGATGCTTTGCAAGATCGCTTTGTCAAGCTCAAAATTGACGATCGATTCTATAGCGGTTACGTCAATCTTGTGGACGAGACTTTTTATGCCAAATACCCGGAATTGGGCGGACGATTGTTAAAAGAAGGCGAGGACGATCGCCAGTGGCGCGAAAGGTGGCAGAAAATCGGCGACGAGTTGCTCGATAAGCTGGAAAATCTCAGCAGCGACGCTAGAGCGCGGTTGGGCAGTTACAACACCGCCGATATCGATCGCTGGAAAACTGAGGTTAACAAGCTGAATTTGAGCAGTCGGGCTTTGTACGATTTGGCTGATGCCAAGTTCTTTTATTGGTTTCCACAACAGCCGCGCGATCGCAATCTCATCGGTTTGCCGATCGGACAAATTTGGCAAGCAATTACTGCCGACGCCCTCGCATCTTTGCAAGCTGGAGCCACTGTCGAAAGCGTTGAATTTGAACGCCGCTCGAACAGCAAAACTCTCACAGGCAATCTCAAACCCGGAGAAGGGAAAGCTTACATTGCCCGGTTCGCTCAAAATCAAACTTTGCGCGTGAATTTGCAAGCACCGCGCAAATCTACTCTGCTGTCAATTTATACTCCGGGGCGGACAAAGGGCGCGCGAGCTTTGCTGGAAGATGCAGAGGGGCTTAGTTGGTCTGGATTGCTCGATGATGCTGGTTATTATGAATTCGTGGTTGTTTCTCAGGCATCCGAGCCGATCGCTTACGAGTTGAACCTGACCGCTGAATAACTGCTATTGACAATCCAGCAATTTAGTGACAATCCCCGGATTTATCCCTGAAGCGAAAAAAAACCCGAATCCTCCTCACCAGCCCCCGGATTTATTACTGGGGTCGCTTTCTTCAATTCTTTAATCCAAAATCTAAAATCTAAAATCTAAAATCGATTGACGCTCTCGATCGACCCAGGCAATAATAAGGCAATACCGATCGGGTAAGTTGTCCGGTTCAAAAAAAGAATATGCTGAGATTCGCGATCGTAGCTTTAGTAACTTTGGGATTAGTATTGGTGACTGCACTAGGTTTACATCCGGCCAATGCGACAGTCAGCAATCCCGAATTTTATGCTTGGAACTTTGCCTCTGTAGGCAGCAGCGAGCTTGTTTGCAAAAAGACTGTGGTAGTTCCGCAAAACCAGATCGTTCCGTCATCAATGCAGGCTGTCAGTATCACTTCTGCAATTGTAGATGAAAAATTTTGCGCGAATTCCACTAAGCCTGTGAATTAAAACAGTGCATAATTATGATGTCCGGTTATACAACCATAATTAATTTCTCCGCCAGGACGCTGCGTTCTAATTTATTCATCGAGATAAAAAGTCCTCAGTACAAACACGGGCTAATTACGAGCAATTAGCCGGACATCATATAAATGATTGCCTGAGTGATTGCCACCATCCGCGCCGTGACAATGTTGGCGGCATTTTTTTTATGATAAATTATGGATATTTTGTAATAAAAATTTATCAAACGAGTCTCGCGCAGCAGTTTTCTGCTCTTGAAAGAACTCGAACTTTTCCCTATTTTGCCAGTTATTTTATTGTGACTTAAGAATCGAGGGAAAATATTCAGCCATTTGGCTAATGGTTTATTGGCTAATTGGCCGAATCAGTAATTCGCTAGTTTGAATATGCTAGAGTTAGTCAGGTTCTGATATATAGTGCCATCTGTAATCTAAGTATCATGCTCAAAATTTTGGTAATTGAGGACGACGAATTAATCCGGGAAACTCTTCTGCAACTCCTGGAATCTCAAAGCTACCGGGTGATTGTAGCAGAAAACGGTCGCTTTGGGGTGCAGGTGGCACTTTCGGAGATACCGGATTTAATTTTGTGCGACGTTCAGATGCCGGAACTCGACGGTTATGACGTGTTGCGGACGCTGCGGCAAAACTCCCTAGCTGCAACAATTCCATTTATTTTTCTCACGGCTCAAAGTGACAAAACCGATTTTCGTCGGGGGATGGAATTGGGAGCCGACGATTACCTGACAAAGCCGTTTACCAAGGCTGAATTGTTGGGTGCCATTGCTTCTCGCGTCTTGAAACGCCAAACTATTACTCAACCGCTGACAGTCGCGCTTCACCAAGCAGAAGCCAGACTCAAAGATTTAGTTAACGAATCGACCAAGGTTTCCACCCTCTCTCCTGAAAAGTTGGCTTTGGAAGCTCTGCTGCGCCGCGCTTTGGCACAAGGTGAGTTTCAGGTCTACTATCAGCCACAAGTGGATATTGCTACCGGACAAGTTGTCGGCGCCGAAGCTTTGGTGCGCTGGCAAAATCCCGATCGAGGCATAATTTCTCCCTGCGAATTTATTCCGTTAGCAGAAGAAACAGGTTTAATTATTCAGATTGGCGAATGGGTACTGCTTTCAGCTTGCGCTCAAGCCGCTAGTTGGCTGGCGGAAGGGTTTTCGCCCTTTAGAATATCAGTAAATTTGTCGGCCCGGCAGTTGTCCGACTCGGCACTAAAGGCGCGAATCGTGCAAATATTGGAAACTACAGGCTTGGAGCCTGCTAATTTAGAATTAGAAATGACCGAAAGCGCTTTGGTAGAAAATGCGACAGTCGCAGGCGCTACTTTAAATGAACTAAAAGCTCTAGGAATTCGGATTGCTATTGACGACTTCGGCACCGGTTACGCTACTTTAGGATATCTCAAGCAATTTGCCTTTGACAGTTTAAAGATCGATCGAATTTTCGTCCGCAATGCCAACGAAGATACTCAAAATGCTGCTATTACTACAGCAGTAATTTTACTGGGTCACAGTTTGAATATGACAGTAATTGCTGAAGGGGTCGAAACAGAAGCAGAATTAGCTTTTTTGAAACAGCACCAGTGCGATATCATGCAGGGGTATCTGTTCAGCCCCCCCCAACCCGCACCGATAATTGAAAGTATGTTGGTTGCCGAGCGGCGTTTGTTCGAGCAGCCTCTAGCAGCAGTACCTGCTCGCGTTATCCCTTTTGTACCTGTGTCCGAACCCGAAAAATCTAAAAACCTTTCCATGTCGGGTCTAGGAATAGTGTAAGTGCGACCGACATTTCTGTATAATAAAACAAAATTATTTCTTTTACCTTCTATTTTATGCAAAAAAGTTGACGACTCCTCCTAAAAAGTTGTAGTTTTTTTGGATAAGCGAATTTAAAGAAGGAGATTTTACCCAATATTCCTCTACTTCTTCTAATTTTAGGCGATCGGCGCCCGTAATTGGAATATTTGAGGAATTGTCGCGTCTTGAAATTGCGAGCCTTTATCAAGTTGCAGCAGGTAAACTGATTTAAGTTCCTACTTTGGAACCTGCAGTTTCAAGAACTGTCAACTGGAATTGGTGCAAATCTGTCATGGAAAGAATATTAGTGGTTGACGACGAAGCAGACTGTCAAACAGTCTTGGCAATGTACCTGGAAAGCCAAGGATATCGGGTTGAATGCGCTAATTCAGGGGTTGAGGCGCTATCGATTTTTGAAAATGCGCCGCTAGATTTGGTAATTTCAGATGTCATGATGCCGGAAATGGACGGGTTTGAGTTTTGTCGCCGTTTGCGAACTACCCGTTTGGGACAGTTAGTCCCGTTTATATTTTTGTCTGGTCAAGGTGAAATTGAGTCAAAAGTGGAAGGTCATTCGATCGGAGCTGACGATTATCTGGTAAAACCTTTTCAGTCTGAAGAAATCTTAGCTAAGGTAAAGTCGCAGTTAGAGCGCTCTCACCGCATTCACGCCGAGATTGTCCGACTGCTTCAAACTTCTACCGCTAGGGCGGTGGAACCAAAAGTTCTGGTAGTATTGCCCGCACCTGCACCTTTGCCTTTAACACCAGCCGAGGAAAGAGTTTTTTGGGAGGTGATCCAGGGTTATACTAACAAACAAATTAGCGATCGGCTGTTTATTAGTCCCCGGACTGTGCAAGCTCATTTAGGCAGCATTTTCAGCAAATTACAGCTAGAAAATCGGGCACAGCTTGTGAGATTTGCCCTAGAAAGGGGATACAAACCACCTCAAACTTAGCTCGGATCTCAACCTAGGGTGCGCCAACCAGTCAGTCGATTTTAGATTTTAGATTTGAGATTTGAGATTTGAGATTTACTCCACAAATGAATCTGGGAGCTTGAACTAGGGCCTAAAATTTTGATCTTTCCACGACTTAAGTCCGGGGCTTGTATCCGTTTTTGGGCGGGGTCAAAAACTCCTCTCTTCTGCCAAATAATGGAGGCTGACGCACTCAGCAGACAGATTATTCCAAATTCAAAACACAATAAGGAAAATTAGTTACCACACAAACCCCCGGCCCCAAATTCGTACCCCGCAAGTTGGCACGTTCCAAATCAGCCTGCCGCACGTTATTAGCAGCATCGATATTTGTCCCCGTCAATTGAGCTCTCGGAAGCCTAGTATTTGACAAAATAGCATTCTGTAAATTAGTATCGCGCACATCCGCGAAAGACATATCCGCTCCGCTTAAATTCGCGCGATTCAAATTAACTCTAAACAGCAGCGAACGCCTCAAATCCGCATTCGACAAATTAGCTTGCAGCAGATAAGCTTCGCCCAAATTCGCATTAAAAAGTTTAGCACCGCGCAAATCAGCATTCGTCAGATTAGCTCGCCCCAAAAAAGCATTAGACAAATCCGCATTTCGCAAATTAGCACCCTCCAAGTCAGCCCCGTACATCTCGGCATTAACTAAATTAGTATTTGCCAAATTAGCATCAGTTAAATCCGCTTCTAGCAAATTAGCTTCATAGAGATTTGCTCCGCTTAAATCAGCTCCTCTTAAATTAGCTCTGTACAAACTCGCCTTAAACAAATCAGCATTTCTCAAATCGCAGCCTTCGCACTCTTTACTTTCCAGCAATTGCCGGACATGATCGGGATTTTGAGCTTTGACGGGAGCTGCTAGCAAAAACGGGGCTAAAACTGCTACAGTTGCCGTTACACTTGCCAATATTTTAAGTTTCACAAACAAACCTCACTGCCACTTCAGATATATCGTACTCGTAAACAGTAGAATTGCAACCCATTTTTTTCGCTGTTTTCTCTTGCTCTGCGGTCTCTGCGGTTCATTAAAAAAAATCTCGTTCGGAACCAACGATTTAGACTTGAATTTAGCAAGGCGGGCATGGCCCGCCCTACTCAATTCAATCAAGCCTCATCTAAAGCCGCAACACCAGGCAATTCCTTACCTTCAAGCAGTTCCAAACTAGCACCGCCACCAGTAGAAATGTGGCTCATTTGTTCGCCCAAATTTAACTGTTCCACAGCCGCCACCGAGTCACCGCCACCGATAATTGTGGTAGTACCCGTTTTAGTAATTCCCGCCAAAGAATGGGCAATGCCTTCGGTTCCCACAGCAAACTTCTCCATCTCAAACACGCCCATCGGCCCGTTCCAGATAACCGTTTTGCAATCGGCCAAAGCATCTTGGAAAGTTTTCACAGAATCCGGGCCAATATCCAAACCCATCCAACCGTCGGGGATGCTTTCAACAGGGACAGTTTGAGTTTTGGCGTCAGCAGCAAACTTGTCAGCAACTACCACATCAGTAGGCAACAGAAAAGTAACTCCCCGTTCCTTCGCTTTAGCTTCCAAAGACTTCGCCAGTTCCAGCTTGTCATCTTCCACCAAAGACTTGCCAACGCTCAAACCGCGAGCTTTGTAGAAGGTGAAAACCATGCCGCCTCCCAGCAGCAATTTGTCGCACTTTTCGAGCAGTTTTTCAATGACTCCAATCTTGCTGGAAACCTTAGAACCGCCGATTATAGCAGCTAAAGGACGCTGAGGATTGTCGATCGCACTGCCGAGATATTGCAGTTCCTTCTCCATCAAAAACCCAGCCACAGAAGGACTCAGATACTTAGTAACGCCCTCAGTAGAAGCGTGAGCCCGGTGAGCCGTACCAAAAGCATCATTGACATACAAATCGGCCACAGAAGCTAACTTCTTAGCAAATTCCGGGTCGTTTGCCTCCTCCTCTGGGTAGAAGCGCACATTTTCCAGCAAAACCACATCGCCATCTTGCATCGCCGCGACTGTCGCAGCAACTTCATCGCCGATGCAGTCGTCAGTCTTTTTGACCTCTTTCCCCAACAATTCCGACAGCCGCTTAGCAACCGGCGTCAAGCGCAACTTCTCAGTCACACCCTTGGGACGGCCGAAGTGGCTGCACAAAATGACCTTAGCACCCTTGGACGCTAAATCTTGAATTGTCGGCAGAGCAGCCCGGATGCGAGTATCATCGGTGATGTTGCCGTTGTCGAGCGGCACGTTAAAGTCCGCCCGCACCAGTACCCGTTTGCCCGATAAGTCCGATGCCGATAAATTTGCTACAGTTTTTTTGGTCACAGGATTAACCTCCTAATATGTGTGTTCTTGTCGAATTCCGTTGAAATGGCGGCACTGGTCACTTGCACTTGGGGCCTCGGACGCATTCAACCGCGTCCGTACAAAAAACGGAAGATGAAACAAACGGCACTGATTGGCTCAACGTAAACATTTTATCGGAGTCCGCGTCCGGGAGATGCGCACTATGTTCAAGACTGTCTTATTTCCTGTCGATCAAAGCCGAGAAGCCCGCGAAGCCGCGGAAAAGGTTGTCAATATTGTGAAAACCTACGACTCTCGTTTAGTTATTCTGTCGGTAGTCGAACCCCCAGCCGAGGAGTCCGACTCCCCGCCGCGAGAGGTGATGAGTTCCCCGGAAGCAGTCGCCAAACTGTTGTCTGAGGCTCAATCGATGTTTTCCCAGAAGGGAATCGAAGCTGAAATCATTGAGCGAGAAGGCAAACCGGCTTTCACGATTTGTGATGTGGCTGACGAAATTGGGGCCGATTTGATTGTAATGGGCTGTCGGGGGATGGGTTTAACCGATGATGGGGCGTCTGACAGCGTTACCAATCGGGTGATCAATCTGTCTCCTTGTGCAGTTTTGATTGTGCCTTAGTTATTAGTCATTAGTCAGTGGTTATTGGTTATTGGTTATTGGTTATTGGTTATTGGTTGAATGACAACTGCCAACTGCCAACTGCCAACTGCCAACTGCCAACTGCCAACTGCCAACTGACTAATAACTAATAACTAATAACTAATAACTAATAACTAATGAAAATTCACTGGTATCCCGGTCACATTGCCAAAGCTGAACGGGCATTAAAAGAACAGCTAAAGCGGGTAGATGTGGTGCTCGAAGTCCGAGATGCCCGCATTCCACTGGCTACTTACCACCCCCAAATGCCGAGTTGGGTGGGCGGCAAGGCGCGAGTATTGGTCATCAACCGCATGGACATGATTACAGCTCGATCGCGCGAGGCGTGGGAAACATGGTTTGATGCCCAGGGGGAAACTGCGTATTTTACTAATGCCGAGCACGGTCAAGGAGTAGACGCTGTGGCGGATGCCGTGCAGAATGCTGGGGTGCAGCTAAATCAAAGAAGGTTCGATCGAGGTATGCTGCCCCGTCCAGTCCGGGCTGTGGTGATGGGATTTCCAAATGTCGGAAAATCTGCTTTAATTAATCGGCTGTTAGGGCGGAGAGTGGTAGACAGTGCCCGCAGAGCTGGAGTAACTCGATCGCTCCGATGGATTCGCATTTCTGACGAAATTGAATTATTAGACGCCCCGGGAGTCATCCCAACCCGAATTAACAATCAAGAAAATGCCCTAAAATTAGCTATTTGCGAAGATATTGGCGAAGCAGCTTACGACAATCAGGTAGTAGCAGCAGCGATGGTAGATTTGCTCCTAGGGCTTGAGGCGGCTGATGACACTTTGATATCAGTATCTGGTTTCAAATCCAGGTATAAATTAGATGTAGGGTCTAGTAATGGTGAAGATTATTTGCACGAGGTAGCAAAAGACAGGTATAAAGGAGATGTCGAACGAACGGCGCGGCAGATGTTAAACGATTTTAGAACGGGTGTGTTGGGTCAGCTTGCTTTGGAGTTGCCGCCGGCTGGATAAGACTCATGGGAGATTTGATCTGAGGAAATCAAGTCTTATCAAAGCCTTAGAAATTCAACAGCGGTGCTGTTTATGAATGAACTGAATCTGGAACTTCAAATTAATGGAATCATCGAAAAAACCGTGCCTGTCGAAGGCGAGCAATTTATTATCGGTAGGTTGCTAGAATGTGATTTACAACTGCCTTTTTCTGACATTTCTCGTCACCACACCCGCTTGTTTAAAATAGCTTCAGGCGAGTGGCTAGTTGAGGATATGGGCAGTACCAACGGGACGCTACTGAACAACAGTCCCATCAACCACCCTCACTTAGTCAATCAGGGCGATATTATTTATTTGGGACACCGGATCAATCTGATTGTGGTTTTGCCCGATCGCTCCGACCCCCAACTTCCCGAAATCGGCACCATGCCCGAAGGAGTTACCATCCTCGGCAAAGCGAAAGAACTGCAAAAACAGTGGATAGAACCAGACACAAAAATTGAAAAAAACTACGAACAAGCTATCTCGCGTTTAAAATATTTATTCGATATCGCTAAGTATTTAAACACCGCTGAATCCATCGAAGCAATTTTCCAACAAGTCCAGCAAATCGTGTTCCGCGACATCAAAAACATCGAACGTTTAGCGCTATTAATAGACTTCCAAAATAACGGCGAACTGGAAGTAGTTAAAACCGCCGCCAGACCCACAGCTAAAAATAAATATATTCCCGCTGACGGCAGTTGGATCGGCCGCACTATTTGCCGCAAAGTATTAGACGAACAAGTTGCTCTCAAAACTGCCGACGCTCAGATTGACGAACAGTTTGACGACAATATGAGTATGATCGATAAAGGAATTCGCACGGCGATAGCTGTTCCTCTCTGGGATGAAAATACAGTTTTTGGAGTGCTTTACGGCGACGCTCAATTAACTTCTAGAGAGTGGTATCAGGGAGGAGATGAAGACTTGAGCTTTTTTTCAGCATTAGGAAATATCGTCGCTTCCAGCGTGCAGCGGTGGCTGCTGACACAGAAACTCCGCACCGAAGAAACTATGCGGCAAAGATTGGAACGCTATCACTCTCCGGCTGTGGTGCAGCATTTAATGAATACGGGAACTTTAATTAATCACCGCCTGCCACCTGTGGAACGCGAAATCAGTATTTTGTTTGCAGATATTGTTGGCTTTACTGCGATGTCGGAACGGTTGAGTCCCCCTGAAATTGCGGGATTGCTCAACAGTTTTTTTGAGGAAATGCTGCAAGAAGTTTTTGGGGAAGGAGGAACCTTAGATAAGTTTATTGGAGATTGTATTATGGCATTTTTTGGCGCGCCGGAACCTCAACCGGATCATGCCGATCGCGCTGTGGTGGCAGCTTTGGGAATGCTCAACCGTCTTGACGAACTCAATGCCAATAAAAGTTTGGGCGAACCGCTGCAATTGCGGATTTCTATTAACAGCGGCAAGGCGATAATTGGTGATGTCGGCAGTTCTAAAAGAGTTGATTATACTGTGTTGGGTTCGACAATTAATCTGGCCGCTCGGATGGAGGGAATTTGTCTGCCTGGGGAATGCGTTGTGAGCGAAGCTACTTACAAGTTGCTGCGATTGCCCCAAAGTTTTGAGCCGATGGGAAATTTCCGCTTTAAAGGAATTGACAGACCGATCGCAGTCTATCATACCAACCGAAATCAAAGGTAATTGGTCATTAGTCATTGGTAATTGGTCATTGGTAATTGGTCATTGGTGATTAGTCATTAGTCATTGGTCATTGGTCATTAGTCATTGCGACGTTTAAGTCAGAAGTATTTAGGAATTCGTAGCCGTAGGGTGCGTCGCCACCAAAAATCCCTAAATAAAGATCGACTTTTCGAGCAGCGACGCACCTTATACAATTCATGAAAACTCTTGCTACACAATTTTTGGGATTGTTTCCCCTGGCCCGAAGTGTAAGGTGCGTCGCAGTCAGATTGTCGATTGAATTTAGGGATTTTTTATGGCGACATACCCTACAAATATTGTTGCGTATTTTTTCATGATTGATATTAGTAATTAGTCATGGAATCGGTAATTGGTAATTGTGACGTTTAAGTCAGAAGGATTTAGTTATAAGTGAGGAATGCAAGTCCTAATGAAATATTTTGAATTAATCAGAAATGGTATTAAATACGGAGTTGCTGAATCTGAGAATTTGAACTTCGTCTCCTATGTGTACTATTTTTTCTGCTGATTGAGGTGGCACTCGCGTGTTAACTATCAGCCGACTCAAGTGATTTAAATGCCATTTTTTTACCAAGTCAGGTCTGATTTCCTTCTGCTTGGCTGTTAGTACATTTTGAAAATTTGGATAAGCTTCTTTGGCTGCATAATTTCGCGTAGATAGCATACAGGGCTGACCGGGATTAATACCTTCAAATATTACTGTCCCTATTTTAAACCTGACAATTTCATCGGCTTGTGGAAAAAGTTGGTGTTCCCAAAAAGCCGGGACATCTCCTATTTCAATATTAGCTCGCAAGCGATGGCGCATCTCGTTAACGCAAACTCTCGGAAACCAAGATGCAACTTCGGCAATTGTTTCGGTACTGATAATGCTTGGCCCTGGTGCAGCGGCATTGTCGGGAAAGCCTGTCAGCAAGTTTTCAATTAACTTGACGGAGAAACCGAAGTAGTTGCTCAACCAAGATTCTATTCTCGGGCGTTCTCTATCTACATGAAAAAAAAATTCTTGTTCGGTGTCTTGAATTTTCAGGCAGGCAATTCTCTTTTTGGTGTCAAAGGATAAGCGCAGAAAAGGGACTCCGCTGTTGTGCTTAGTGTTAACAAATTCTCCTGCTGCATCGCAGATTGCAAAAGAGCGATCGCCTTCTAGAGCTCCGCTGGTCAGAATAGTTGCTTGACTGACAGCTAAGCCGTCAAGGGACTTGACTGGATAGACATGAATGCTGGCGACGTAAGACATTTCGATTTATTGAGAAATAATTGTCGTTTTAGATACATTCTAGCATCCTCTGCCGTCAGAAGGATGACCGCAGTTAGCTTTATCAAAGAAAAAGGGGCAACTTTTTTGAAGTTTACATTTTGCCGGAGCTGCTTGTAAAGAAAAATTAAAGAAGTCTGCTTGAGCTTGCGGTATATATTATGCTAAAAAATACAAACAATTGAACCGAGTTGCAAGCAGTCAGGAACCTCAGCTATCAGGCGTGAGGCTTGGAAGAGAAATCTCAAAAGCCGTCCTGACCAGCCTAAGTCTTAACTGACTACGTTTTTTGAGTCACGACACCGGAGAATGCGAAGCTAGTTTTCCGCTCTGTCATTTGCAGTTAAACAGTTTTAAGGTCCCTGAAACAGTGCTGCAAGTATAAAAAGCTCTTAAAACATTGGCGAAGCTAACATTACCCCGCAAGGGAGGCTCGAAAGAGCAAAATACTATGCGTACAGGATTGGAAGATTTGAAACGGTAACTGTCCCGTTGAAAGTACAACACAAAGGTACACCGAATTAACCAATTCCAAGGCGGTAGTAAATCAAAAAACAATGTAAAGCCGTCCTAGAAGGACGGGGTTTCTACCCATTTTTCTGATGACTAAAAGCGAAAGAACAGGCATAGTTTCGCGACGCAATTTAATGTTGAAGGCTGGTGCAGGGATGCTGGCGGCAAGCTTTGCACCAGCGCTTTTACAAGCCCAAGTCGCAAAGGCAGAGGCAATCTCTGACCTTACTCCCGACGGTGCTCTCAAGAAATTGATGGAAGGGAATCAACGCTACATCGATCAAAAACGGACATTTCCCGACCAAGCTCGATCGCGAATTGTAGAAGTAGCAGAGGGTCAACATCCGTTTGCAACCATCCTGGCTTGTTCTGATTCGCGGGTTGCTCCCGAAATTATTTTCGACCAAGGATTGGGGGATTTATTTGATATCCGAGTAGCTGGAAATTTTCTCGACGATGTGGTGCTCGGGAATATGGAATATGCCGCAGTAGAATTAGGCGTGCCGCTATTAGTAATTCTGGGTCACGAACGCTGCGGTGCTGTTAAAGCAGCTTTAGATGGCAAAGCTGTGCCGGGTCACATTAGCACTTTGGTGGCGGCGATTCAACCGGCAGTTTATGCCACAAAAGGTGACCTAGGCGATGCCTGGGATAACGCAGTCAGAGCTAATGTGAAAATCAATGTAAATAAGTTACAATCCTCGTCGCCTATTTTAGCTGAAGCAGTCAAAGCGGGCAAGCTTAAAGTTGTTGGGGGCCGCTACGATTTGGATAGCGGCAAAGTAGAGATAATTGCTTGATTTTGCTTGTTGCATCTCATATCTTGGAATATTTTTAATGAACAGGCTTTCCGGCCTGTTCTACAATCCGAGAATTTGATTGTGGGGAGTAGGGGTTGGGCATCCTGCCCGCCCATAAAAGCCATAATCTCAGTTACATCAAACCCATTTCTTGCAGTCCCCGGCGCAGGCGTTCTGCTTCAAATGGGCGACGCTGTTCGTGAAGGGCGATCGCTCTTTTGAATTCGGCTAAACTCTCTGGCATTTTGCCAATTTTCAGCAGCGCTACTGCCAAGTTTTGATGAGCTTCGGCGTGTTCTGGAGCGATTTTAATGGCTTGTCGGTAATAGGCGATCGCATCTGCTAAATTTCCGGCTGCCTTCAGCGTCAGTCCCAAATTGTAGTGACCTGCTGCAAAATTGGGGTCAATTTTTAAGGCTGCTTTGTAAGCTTTTTCAGCAGATTTCAAATCTCCTTCATCTTTGAACAAATTGCCCAAATTATTGTAAGCGCCTAACTTGAGTGCCGGGAAAACATCTGTATTAATTGCCGCTTGATAGTGTTCTTTTGCTTTGACAAACTGCTGCTGCTGGCGGTAAGCAATTCCCAAATGATAGTTGAGTTCGTAAACAATAGAATCATCAATTGCCGCAGCAGTCAAGCCTTTGGTTAATAAATTAATTCCCCGCGCAAGTTGCCCGGTTTCTACATACAGCGCACCTAATTTGCTACAAGCATAAGCATCGTTTGGATAATAAGCGATGTAGCGTTCCATTGCTGCTTGAGCTTTTTGGAATTTACTTTTTGCTGCGATCGCATCTTTTTGATAACCAGAGTGCCAAATCGCCACATCGGGGAGAGCAGCTATTTTCCATTTTGGTTCCCTCTGCAAAATCTCAGCCACGCTGTCGTCTACCATTGCGTGGTAAGGGCGAGAAAAGCGGATGTCGGGGCGATTGCGAAACAAGCGCGACACTAGGGAATAGGGAGATTGAGAGGCACCGATTTCTTGGCGGATGAGATTGATTAGCAGCAGCCGATCGCTCCCCATTGCCTGTTCGATCAGAGGTACAATCTCCGGTACCAAAACCTCATCGGCATCCAACACCAAAATCCAGTCGCCCTGGGCGTGCTTCAGACACTCGTTGCGCGCCGCTGCGAAATCGTCGCACCATTCAAAGTCATAAACCCTCGCGCCATATCCTCGGGCAATTTCACGGGTGCGATCGCCCGATCCCGTATCCACCACCACCATTTCGTCCACAACACCCTTAACGCTGTCCAAAGTCCGCGCCAGTGTTGCCTCTTCATTCTTCACGATCGTGCACAGAGTCAGATTCATCGGGCGCAAACTTTCCTCGTTTCACAGAAATATTGTAATTTTTTACCAGTAAAACACAAAAAGTCCCAGAAAAGATTCTCCTATCTCCCTTTGGCCTTGAGCACAAGTACCTTTCTTGCCTAGAAAAATCGGGTTAACTGAGATGTTGCACTATTCTCAATAAGCTTTTTACGAACAGGCTTTCCGACCTCTGAAGCGAAGAGTGAATTTTCTCGCTTCACAGGCCGTCGGCCCTGTTGTTGAGAATGGTGCAAGATGTGAGGTTAACTCTTTTGAGATATTAAAAAACCTCAAACTCGGACGATTCATCAGAAATCCTACCACTTTCGATTCTTCCCTACGGTAGAGGTAAGGGCGGGATAGGAGTTGTTATTCTAAATACATTAAGACAAGGCACCACAAAAGTTAAAGATATCAGGAGAAAGGAAATGGGAATTATTGCTTGGATTGTTTTAGGACTGATTGCCGGTGCGATCGCCAAAGCCATTTATCCGGGAACTCAAGGCGGCGGTTTTCTTGCCACAACAGGCTTAGGAATTGTGGGCGCGCTAGTGGGAGGTTATCTAGGTCAAGTCTTGCTCGGGACGAGCGGGGGAGCTTCCTTCGGAGTAATATCTCTACCCAGCATAGCTTTTGCAGTCGTAGGTGCGATCGTGGTACTTTTCATCTGGGGATTGTTAACTCAGCGTGCTGCATAACAAATATTGCCAATTCCCAGTCGATCGACTTTTAGGGTATTCATAAACCCGGTTTCTTCAAGAAACCGGGTTTTTCACTTGTTTGTAGGATGCGTCAATCGATTTTAGATTTTAGATTTTAGATTTTAGATTGACCCCACGGATCAATGCGGGGGCTTGAGGATTTTGGATTTTGGATTTTGGATTTTGGATTGATTCCACGGATAAATCACGTGGCGGGTACCATCAAGAAATTCTTGGTCAGCCTACTTTTACCAAATCCGGGTTAAAAACCCCTATTAGACTCAGCGCTTGCAACGGTTCAAGAGCAAAACGTTCGTCCGCACAGAGGGGGACTGAAGAATCAAGGGGTAAAAATCCCGGATTTGGTATCAATTAATTAATCAATCCGCAAATTGAAAGGCAAGCGAACGTAAATCCCCTGCGGGTCGTTCATCGACTTAATCGCAGCGAATTCATCCTGCATTTTCTTAACTTCAGCAGTCAGCGGGTCGAGTTTGGCGGCTGGTTTCAAAACGCGAACGCCTGAAAGTCTTTCCAAAATTCGCTCCTCCAAACTGCGGCGTTTTGGATATTCTTCCAACTGCCAATCGTCGCCGAGTTTAGCTTGCTTCGCCGCCTCTCTAACAGCATCTTCAAGGCCGCCAATTTCATCGACTAAACCCAACTGTTTCGCGGCCGTACCGGACCACACTCTGCCTTGAGCAATTTCTTGTACTTTGTTTTTCGGCAGTTTGCGGGAGTCGGCAACTTTAGTAATAAATCGATCGTAAATGCGATCGACTATCCTCTGAATATTCGCCAATTCTTGAGGATTTTTCGGGCGGGAAACCGTGTTAGTATCCGCAAAGCGGGCGGTTTTCACCACGTCCCAAGTCAGGCCGTTATTAGCAGCCAACTTTTCGGCGTTGAACAGCATTCCAAAAACGCCGATCGAACCGGTAATCGTATTCGGTTCGGCAAAGATTTTGCTGGAACCCATCGAAATCCAATAGCCGCCGGATGCTGCTAAATTGCCCATCGAAACGATAACTGGTTTCTTTTTGCCCGTGAGCACCACTTCGCGCCCGATGACTTCGGCCGCCGTCGCGCTGCCTCCGGGACTGTTAACGCGCAAAACCACTGCTTTTACGTCGTCATCTTCCCGGATTTTCCGCAATTCTTCAGCGATGCGATCGCCTCCGACTTGAGTCGGGCCCCCTTCGCCGTCTACAATCTCTCCCTCGGCGTAAAGTACAGCAATCTGGTTTTTCTTGTCAGCGCGAGTTGAATTTTTAACCTCAGCAATTCTCGCGTAGTTTTTCAAACTAATTTGCTTGAAAGATTTGTTTTCTCGATCTGTTCCTGTGAGTTTTTTAAGTTCGCTCGTAATTTCGTCAAAGTATACAACTTTATCAACTAATTTGCTTTTGAGAGCTTCGTCAGCCATCAAAGTTCCGCCATTATCTGCAATCGCTTGCAGTTGCGGAACGGTCACTTTGCGGCTCGGGCCGACAGTTTTCAGGTATTCTCCCCACATATCTCCGAGCAATTTTTGAGTTTGCTGGCGATTTTCGGGACTCATTTTTTTGAGCAAAAACGGTTCAACGGCTGACTTGTATTTGCCGACGCGAGTCACTTGCACTCCCACGCCGTATTTTTCCAAAGCACCGCTCAAAAACATTGCCTGACTGCTAAAACCGTTGAGTTCCAAAGCGCCGTAAGGATTGACAGCAATTGTATTAGCAACGGAACCGAGGTAATAATCTCGCTCGTTCCAGTCCATCTGGTAAGCAAAAATGGGTTTTTTGGCATCTCGGAAACGCTGCAATGCCGATCGAACTTCTTTGAGGTTGGCAAACCCGCTGCTGCTCGAATCCGAGCTACCTTCGAGATAAATGCCAACTATTTTCGGGTCTTTTTTAGCAGATTCGATCGCGTCTAAAACAGTCCGCAGAGTCACTGTATCGCCGGAATCTTCCGAAAGCACTTCTTCAATCGCCGCGCTAGTGCTGCGGCTCGGTTTGCTGTCGGTGATATTTAAAGAAAGGTCTAATACCAATACCGACTTATCTTTAACTTGCGGGCCTGAATCTTTAGACGACGATGCGGCGACAGCAATTAGCAGTACCAGTCCCCCCAATCCGATGCTGCCGAGCAGCAACAGTCCTAGGAAGGTTCCCAGCAAACTTGCACAGGTATATTTTAGGAAATCTCTCATTAGATAATTGGTTATTGGTTATTGGTTATTGGTTATTGGTAATTAGTAATTGGTAATTGGTAATTGTAATTGGTAATTGTAATTGGTAGCAACTCACAAATAACAAATAACAACTAACCACTGCCAACTGCCAACTGCCAACTGCCAACTGACTCACTTTTATCTTAACCTTTCCAAAACCCCAGAATGTTTTAACTCATCCAAATTACCGCAGCCCGTACAGAACATCACGGTGGCGATTTCTGCAATTAAAACCTCAGCTAGAAGGCCTGCGGCTGATTCCGATTCCGCTGCGGCTTGTAGAAACGGCCGCGCCAGTCCCGCGATATCCGCGCCGAGGGCGAGGGCTTTCGCTGCATCCAACCCATTCTGCAAGCCGCCAGAGGCAATCAGAGGAACGTCCGGCGCTACGGCGCGGGTGCTGACAATGCACTCGGCTGTCGGTATTCCCCAGTCGGCAAAGGTTGCGCCCAACCTCCGCTGCTTGCCATCTTTAGCTCGCTCTCCTTCTATTTTCGCCCAAGAAGTGCCTCCGGCTCCGGCAATGTCGATCGCACCTACCCCGGCGGCGAGCAATTTCTTTGCCATCTTTCCTGAAATACCGTTGCCGACTTCTTTAGCAATAACTGGTACTGGTAATCGATCGCACAATGTGGCAATTTTATCTAGCAGTCCTTTAAAGTTAGTATCGCCTTCGGTTTGAACGCACTCTTGCAGCGGATTGAGGTGCAAAATTAGGGCATCTGCTTCGAGAAGATCGATAATTTTTTGGCACTCTTCCAAACCGTAATTGTAGTTTAATTGAACTGCTCCGATATTGGCAAATAGCAGAATATCAGGAGCGCGGCGGCGGACGGCAAATGTAGGAGCTAGTTGAGGTTTTTCTACGATGATTCGCTGGGAACCGACTCCCATTGCCAGTTTGTATTCTTGCGCGACATCGGCGAGGCGATAATTGATTGTCTGGGCTAATTCTGTGCCGCCGGTCATCGAGGAAATTAGCAGGGGAACGGCTAGTTTTTTGCCGAGAAATGTGGATGTTAAGTCGATTTCAGTGCGATCGAGTTCTGGCAAACAGCAGTGTTCAAAACGGTAGCGTTCGAGGCCGCTGGTAGTTTCGCGAAATTGTACGTCTTCTTCGAGGCAGATCCGCAGGTGGTCTGCTTTGCGGGTTTCGGTTTGCGACGGGGAGGTTAGTGGCAAGTTCACAGTGGCTATTTGGGGAAAGAGTTTTGATTTGGGAATATACCAATTTTATTTCATTTTTGAGTTTTTTTATTTAACCGCAGAGGGCGCAGAGGGCGCAGAGGAGAAGAAAAGAGAGATGTTTGCAAATCCTGCTTTCTGTTGCTATGTTATCCAGGAACAGTCAGCGGCATTCCGTTATCGGAAGGTTTTAACTTCAGTAAAAAAGGAACTGCTTTTTCCACCCACGCTTTGACAGACGTGTAATTTGCCGCATCTTCTCCGAAACAAATGTCCAGCATATCCGTGTGAATTATCCCCGGATTCAAAGGAACCGCCGCCATACCTCGGGGCAATTCTTGTGCGAGCGATCGCGTCAGTCCTTCTATTGCCCACTTAGAAGCGCAATAGGGCGCGACTTCCGGCGAAGTTGACCTTCCCCAACCAGAACTAAAGTTGACAATTATGCCGCTTTTTCGAGCAATCATTGCCGGGACAAAGTGGCGAATCACATTAGCCGTACCTTTAATATTAACATCTACTAGCTGCGAAAATTCTTCGCTGCTGACCAACCAAAGCGGCGCGGGATTGTTGACTAAACCTGCATTGTTGATGAGCAAATCGGGAGGCTCCTTTTTTGCCAGCATTTCTGTTGCCCAAGCTTTTACTCGATCGTCGTTGGTGACATCCAAACAAGTAAAATGGTGTGGCGGACTATATTTTTGGTTGAGTTTTTCCACGGCTTCGGAAGAACGGGCGCATCCCACAACTGTATGTCCCAATTCAATAAACTTTTCGGTCATGGCAAGACCGAGACCGCGACTGACTCCGGTAATTACAATTAATTTTGTCATAGAGTTGCTGCAATTTTGACGTTTTTGACGTTAAGTAATACAATACATATTGACGTGTCAATTAACAAATCGATCGCAGGGAGAAAGCATGAAAGTAAAAGCAGCAGTTGCTCGCAGTGCCGGTCAACCTTTGAGCATTGAAACGGTGGATCTGGATGGGCCGCGGGCTGGAGAGGTGCTGGTGGAAATTAAAGCCACGGGTGTTTGTCACACTGATGCTTACACTCTTTCCGGTGCCGATCCTGAAGGTTTGTTTCCGGCTATCTTAGGCCACGAGGGAGCCGGGATTGTCGCAGAAGTTGGGGCGGGAGTAACGAGTGTCAAAGTGGGCGATCGGGTAATTCCTCTATACACTCCTGAATGCCGCAACTGCGAATATTGTTTGAGCGGCAAAACTAATCTCTGTCAAGCAATTCGCGTGACTCAAGGCCAGGGAGTGATGCCAGACGGCACGAGCAGGTTTTCTATAGACGGGCAGAAAATTTACCATTACATGGGAACTTCTACCTTTGCTAATTATACAGTATTGCCAGAAATTGCAGTAGCAAAAATTCGCGAAGATGCTCCTTTTGATAAAGTTTGTTTGATTGGCTGCGGCGTCACAACTGGCATCGGCGCTGTCATCAATACGGCGAAAGTAGAACCTGGTTCTAATGTGGTAGTTTTCGGTTTGGGCGGCGTGGGTTTGAATGTAATTCAAGCGGCTCGCATGGTGGGAGCTAACATGATTGTCGGCGTAGACTTAAATCCCGACAAGCGAGAGATGGCGGAAAAATTCGGCATGACTCACTTTGTCAATCCCCGCGAAGTCGAAGGCGATTTAGTGCCTTATTTAGTAGATTTAACCAAAGGCGGAGCAGATTACAGTTTTGAATGTATCGGCAACATTAATGTGATGCGCCAAGCTTTGGAATGCTGCCACAAAGGTTGGGGCGTGAGCGTAATTGTCGGGGTAGCGGGAGCCGGTCAAGAAATTAGTACCCGCCCGTTTCAGCTAGTAACTGGCAGAGTCTGGAAAGGCACGGCTTTTGGCGGCGCAAAAGGCAGAACAGATGTTCCTAAGATTGTTGATTGGTACATGGACGGTAAAATTGATATTGATAGTTTGGTATCTCGGGTAATGCCGATCGAGCAAATTAACGAAGCTTTTGATTTAATGCACAAAGGCGAAGTAATTCGTACAGTGTTGACATTTTGAAGTAAGTTGTCAGTTGGCAGTTGGCAGTTGTTAGTTCTTATTTGTTGTTTGTCAAGGGCTACCAATTACCAATTGCCAATTCCCCATTCCCCATTCCCCATTCCCCATTCCCCATTCCCCATTCCCATGTCTGAATCCCTAAAACTGCACAAAGAATATAAAAGTTTCGGTGGCAAACTCGGCTTTTACAGCCATCAATCCTCCGCTTGCAACAGCGAGATGAAATTCGCTGTTTACCAGCCACCGCAAGCTTTATCTCAACCCGTACCCGTCCTGTATTTCCTATCAGGTTTAACCTGCACAGAAGAGAACTTTATGGCAAAAGCGGGGGCGCAACAATTTGCGGCCAAATACGGGTTAATGCTGGTTGCGCCCGACACTAGCCCGCGCAATACTGGCATTCCTGGGGAAGATGACGATTGGGATTTAGGAAGTGGTGCGGGTTTTTATGTGGATGCGACAGCCGCACCTTGGAATTCTCACTATCGAATGTACAGTTATGTGGTTGATGAATTGCCGAATTTAATCGCCGAAAATTTTCCAGCGCTACCGGAAAAACAGGGAATTTTCGGTCATTCGATGGGCGGACACGGAGCTTTAATTTGCGCTTTAAAAAATGGCGATCGCTATCTTTCAGTTTCCGCTTTTGCGCCTATTTCCGCGCCAATGCGCTGCCCTTGGGGACAAAAAATATTCGGGCACTACCTCGGTGGCGATCGAGAGATTTGGAGGGCTTGGGATGCTAGTGAATTGGTTGTTGCAGCGCAATACAATCGTCCGATTTTGATTGACTGCGGCACTGCTGATTCGTTTCTTGCTGACGGGCAGTTGTTGCCGGAAGTGTTCGCGGAGGCTTGTGAAAAAGCGGGACAGCCGCTAATTTTAAGGATGCAGGAAGGTTACGATCACAGCTATTATTTTATTGCGAGTTTTATGGAGGATCATATTCGCCATCATGCGGCTGTTTTGTGCGGGTAGTTCCTAGCAGGAAGCAGGCAAGATGCCTGCTCCACAACAACTGGTTCTTAGGCTCTGCCTGGGAACCGATATTCAGAGGCTCTGCCTCGAATGGCTGCCTTGAAATGTGGAGGCAGAGCCTCCCGATCTGCTTTACCAGGCAGAGCCTGGTAACGAGTGAATCTGGTTAATTTACTTCCTTGATTCTTGAGTCTCGCGTTAATTAAGATTAATCGGAAATACCCATTCTTTATAATTGCTGTCGCGATTTTCGATAATCTCCGTCAGTTTGTCCAAAATCTTTTCGGTGATGGGTCGGTTTTTGGGCAAGTGATAGTTTTCCACTCGCTTAATTGGGGTAATTTTGGCTGCGGTTCCGCAGAGGAAAATCTCGTCTGCAATCAACAATTCTGATTTGTCAACTGGTCTTTCTATGACTTCAATTCCTAAGTCTCGGGCGATTGTGATTACGCTGTCTCGGGTAATTCCTTCGAGAATATCTTGCTCGAAACCGGGAGTAACTAATTTACCGTTTCTGGCGACAAATATGTTCATTCCTGAAGCTTCGCTGACTTTTCCTTGAGAATTCATCATAATTGCTTCGTCGAAGCCGGATTCTACTGCTTCTGTTTTGGCTAAAGCTGAGGTGATGTAAGCACCGCTAATTTTACCTCTTAAAGGCAAGCTGCGGTCTTCTTGGCGGTACCAAGAGCTAATTCTACAGTTGACTCCTTCTTTGGGCAAATAGTCTGAAAGTTCTAATCCGTAGACAAAAAAGTCGGTTTCTACGTTGTGCAGTCGGGGGGCAATTCCTAAACTGGATGTGTAGATAAAAGGGCGGATATAAAATGATTTTGTTGGCTGGTTTTTCTGGACAAAATCAATAATTATTTGTTGGATTTTGCTGGCTGGCAAATCGCAGTGGAGGAAGCTGGCACTTTGACTTAATCTTTGACAGTGGCGGTCTAATCTAAATAGCAATATTCGATCGGCATTTTGGGGGTCGGGAATTCCCCGCAACCCGCCTAAAACTCCGGTTCCGTAGTGCAGTGCGTGGGTGGCTATGGAAATTTTGGCGTCGGTAAATGGGAGAAATTGGTTTTGAAAGTAGGCAATTGGCAGAAAACTATCCATGATTCAAGCTGGCGATGAGTTTTGCAGTCCGCTAGGAAAGCTGAATTTGGTTATATTAGCATAAGTTATACCATTTTAGATTTTAGATTTTAAATTTTAGATTTACAAGGACTGATTTGATATAAGTTTAGAGGTTGTCTAAAGTTACCTTTTTTTTATTAAATGAGATGATTATTGTCTGATTCGATAGAGCGATAAAATAATATAAAATGCGGTCATTTGGGTTGATAATTGTTTTGGGAAAAAATCCGATCGACTAAAAATAAAAATCAACCAAAGGGCAAGTATGGCACGTAAATGTTTCATCATCGAAATGGGGATGGGTATAGACCAGCACGGACAGGAACCGACTGTAGCCTGTGCAAGGGCTGTACGGAATGCGATCGCCCACAATGCTCTCCTAGGCGTCTGGGAAGTGGCGGGTTTGACTGACCCGAATCAGATGATTGTTGAGGTTAAGGTGGCGGTTCCTTACCCGGAACAAGTGCGGGAACAGGAGGTGTTGGCGGTGCTACCTTTTGGCAGCAAAACTCTGATTGTCGAACAAGGGGGCATGATTGTAGCAGGCAGGGCGATCGCCTCTCTGAATGATAAAAATGATGAAATGTTAATCGCTGTGGCGGCTGTGACTGTTTTTGTGGACACTCAGGATTAACTAATTGTTTGTTGTTTGAATAAATCGCCAGATCGCACTTGCTTGTTTCCGCGATCGGGCGATCGAACGCCTGTCTGTTCAAAAATGATTAATTTAGGCTAAGTCTCCGATCGGCAAAGGTAGAGTGCGATGGGAGCATCTCAGTTTTGCATTTATAGTGCGAGCTTAAGAGCTCGCGATTTGTAGAATACGCGAGCTCTTAAGCTCGCACTATAATAAAAAAAATGCTTTTTGCAAAACTGAGATGCTCCCGAGTCCGATCGGCTAAAACCCGATCGAACTCTACCTCATATTACGGCTGCATGGTATCTGCCAACATTTGGTTAACCATTTGCAAGTGCGCCTGAAGGTTCGGCAAAGTCTTGGTGGCCCAAGCCTTCAACTCGGGATCTTGTCCCTCTTGAGATTGAGCCTTAAACAAAGCAATAGCTTGATTGTGGCTGTCGATCATAGCCTGTTTGTAAGCGGTGTCAAAACTTGTACCGGAGAGTCCCGAAAGTCGATCGGTCACAGCTTTGTTTTGGCTGCTCATTTCGGTTGGCAGCTTTACGCCTTTTTGCATTGCTAACTGCATCAGTTCTTGATTTGCCCGAGTGTGTTCCTCAACCATTTCTTGCCCGTACTGTTTCACACCAGCGCTAGAACCGCGCTGCAGGGCCAATCGGCCGAGCTGCACTTCCAGCATACCAGTTTGACCTGCTTGCAGGATAAAGTTTGTGTCTGTGCTGCTGAGAGAATTAGGCGAAGTTTCGCCTGTTGGAGTGCTGGGAGAACGACCGGGATTGTTATTGCTGGGAGTAGTTGGAGTGCTGGGAGAACGGCCCGGATTGTTATTGTTGTTCAGATCGGTAGAAGGAGGGCGAGGAGCAGTACGCTCGCCTGCAGCGTTATTAGCAAGATCGAAAGCCCGATCGCCCGACTGGTTGAAGCTGTGAGTCTGGCGGTTTAATTCTGCGAATCCCGGCACAGCTATCAAGGAACTAACGCCGGCAATTCCGGCAACTGTTACCAATTTATTGAACAAACTTTTGCGATTGAGTGAAGTCATGAATTTCTAAGCCTCTAAGTTTTCAAAATTACGTGAAGCGAAGCTATCCCGTAGGGAATCGCCCGAAACTAGCGATGGGAGGGTGTACCGCCTTTCCGAAACAAGTTGATCAAACCAAACGCGCCCAAGATACCCAGCCACCCCAAATTGTTGGGGCGATCGCGCCGAACACTCAAAACTTCAGAATTTGTCTCAGTCGGCGCCGATGTCGTACCGTCTGTCGTACCGGTTGTACCCGTGCCAGTCGTACCGGTTGTACCCGTGCCAGTCGTACCGGTTGTACCGCTGGTGCCGATGCCTGTCGTACCCGTTGTACCGCTGGTGCCGGTACCACTTGTATCGGTTGTACCGCTGGTGCCGGTGCCAGTGCCTGTCGTACCCGTTGTACCGCTGGTGCCGGTGCCAGTGCCTGTCGTACCGGTTGTACCGCTGGTGCCGGTACCAGTGCCTGTCGTACCGGTTGTACCGCTGGTGCCGGTGCCAGTGCCTGTCGTACCCGTTGTACCAGTGCCTGTCGTACCGGTTGTACCGCTTGTACCAGTG
>NZ_JAUBRJ010000001.1:175142-212496 GCF_036701805.1 Microcoleus sp. N3A4 | reverse complement strand
CCTGTCGTACCGGTTGTATCGGTTGTACCAGTGCCTGTCGTACCGGTTGTATCGGTTGTACCAGTGCCTGTCGTACCGGTTGTATCGGTTGTACCAGTGCCTGTCGTACCAGTGCCTGTTGTATCGGTTGTACCAGTGCCTGTCGTACCGGTTGTACCGCTTGTGCCAGTGCCTGTATCAGTTGTACCGGTTGTACCAGTTGTACCAGTTGTGCCAGTGCCTGTATCAGTTGTACCGGTTGTACCAGTTGTGCCAGTACCAGTCGTACCCGTACCCGTACCGCTTGTACCAGTACCAGTGCCTGTCGTACCGGTTGTACCAGTTGTGCCAGTACCTGTCGTACCCGTACCCGTACCCGTTGTGCCCGTACCGCTTGTGCCAGCACCGCTGCCTCCCGACTGGGCTGAAGCAGGCACTGCTGAGGAAACCGTTGCTAAACTTAAAGTACAAGCGCTTGCTACAACAACTTTCAACAATTTAGAAGATTTCATGGTTATGCTTGCTTTTACGTAGGGTGCTGCGATCGCTTCTGATGCCAAAACCGCAGGGTCAAATTGACAGCGTAACGTGCAACTTTTCTAACATTCGCTGCGGGATAATGAAGGTAAGGGAGCAAATTTAGTCCCGTTCCATCGATTATTTTTCCAAGGGAAAGTTACACCGCAACGTTAATAGTTTATAAGCTATGACTTATCGTCCAAGTTCGCCATTCATCTTTAGGAATATTTGGAAAAATAGCGTTTTACTTCAGGTGGTGGATGATATTTGATTGGGCGGCAGACTAGCTAAATCAAAACTTGCACGCGGGGGATAGAAACCGGGTTTCTCTGAAAAATTTTGGGTTGAGTAACGAGATATATACGAATCAAGCGGGTTTCTGAGACAAGCGCGCGGATCTCCCTCTAAATTTTCCCCGGCTGGTGGTGCTTTGAGGCAGAAATTATTGATTTGATCGCCGTCAATTTTGGGTTGTGGCTCCGCCAAATGAGTTACTTTAAGATTTTTCGATGGCTATTTTTGCTTAACTTGCTGCTGGCAATTTGGACACTGACAGAATACCGCTCAAAATTTCCCAGGAAACTAAATTATCTCAAAAAGGGCATCGCTCATAGTCCCCAACGGCAAGGCTTTTGACCCAAAGCATCCAGGATACAAGCCCCCGGATTCATCCGTCCAGAAATAAAAAACCTCTATCCGATGAAACTTGCCCCCCGAATTTATCCGTGGGATCAATGCTTCAATTCTAAAATCTAAAGTCTAAAATCTAAAATCTAAAATCTAAAATCGATTGACTGGGCTTTGACTTGCGTTAAACAGGAAGGCGAACTGAGGGCTATCCGAAGCGGGCCCGCGCGACATTACATTAACTGGCGGGCGCGCACGAGCGAATTGCTTGTGAGTGCGATCGGCTAAACGCTGATATAGTAAAGCCAAAGGTATGCCAGAGAGCGCTTGTTCTCTAACACATTTCTCAAGGGACATCAAGTATGCTGCATCGAATTCTTGCCCGAAGTCGCTATCTAATGTTAATCGCTGTATTCGGTTCTTTTGCAGCCTCTGTGACGCTTTTAATCTATGGTGCCCTGGAAACCGTCATTACCATCGGCCACACAACTACAGTACCGATTTCCAGCGAAAACTCGAAACAACTGATTTTGTCCTTTGTCGAAGTTGTAGATTTGTTTCTGCTAGCCACAGTATTTTACATTACTGCACTCGGACTTTACGAGCTGTTTATTGACGATCGCATTAAAGTACCCATCTGGCTGGAAATTCATACCATCGACGACCTCAAAACCAAACTCACCAGCGTGATAGTCGTCGTATTGAGCGTATTGTTTCTCGCCGAGGTAGTTAGGTGGAATGGCGGAACCAACATCCTTCCCTTTGGAGCGAGTATCGCTTTAGTAATCGCTGCACAGACGTATTTTCTAAGTTCGCAAGTAAAAAAGCCGAAGTTAGATTAATGGCTGTTTGAGCAGGTAAATTATCCAAATCTGACCCAACAAACAAGGCAAATCAATTGCCTTTTTTATTACAATAAATTTAATATTATATCTGTCCTATGACCGATTAAAATACGTTTTAAAACAGGCTTTTAGATACACGACAGTAGTTGCTTCTAGTATATAGAGCAATCCTTTCAGGAGTGAACAGAACCTGCCAAAGCCCTTCTAAATCCTGAACATCAATGTTAAGCTGTTTGCGGCGCAGATGGTAACTGAATAATTTAAAAAGTCATATCTGACACTATTAAAACTAACGATTAGTTGATGATTTTCATATCTTAACAGCAATGGCTTTAATTGCCATCTGTCAATCGGATTAATTTCGTTAAGATTATTATCTATCGGCAGTCATAGTTATTTAATCGCAGTCGGTAAAATAGGAATATATAGATTACAAAAATTTATAAAATAGCTCTTGCGACAGATTGCTGCACTATTACTTATTCGATAGTTTAAAAACAGTCAACTTTGTTACCGAATTTATGCTCACTTCCTCCCATCCTCTGAAACAGGTATTCCACTGCCCGGAAGAATCGGATTTTTATGCACACTGCTTGGAAAGTTTAGTGTTAAATGCCAGCGACAATTCTCGACTTATCGTAGAGTTTGGTTCAGGAGAGGGAAGTCCAGTTATTAAGTCTTTGGTGAGAACTGATTTTGACGGGACAATACAGGGGTTTGAGCTAAATAAGGTAGCTTGGAAAATTGCTCAGTCTCAAATTAAGGAATATCAACTGAGCGAACAATACACGGTCAACAATTGCTCTTTTTTTGATTCGCCTTTATACGAGTCGGCGGATTGTGTAATCTCAAATCCCCCTTACTTGCCGGCGGTGGATGACAAGATTTACCAGCCGCTGTTGCACGGCGGGAGTGATGGTTGTACAATTGCTAAGAAACTTTTATCTTTGGGCTGTGACGAAGTTTTGCTGATGGTTTCTAGCTATTCTAATCCTGTCGGTTTGATCGATTATGCCTTGGATCGAGGCTACTCGGTTGCGAATTTTGAGATGGCACCTTTAACTTTTGGCTATTACAGTTCGGAACCCAAGGTGAAAAGCGCGATCGCCACTCTGCGAGAACATGGAATGGCTTTTTATTCGGAAAATATCTATCTGCTGGCTGGAGTTTTGTTTAAGAAGCAGGAAAAGTCGCAAAGAGATTTGTCGATCGAGCTAATTCAGTTAATGACAGCATTTTAAAATACATCGCTGGTAGGGTGCATCTGAGATGTTGCACCATTGTCAGGAACAGGCAAGATGCCTGTTCCACAAGAAATACACTCTTTGTGGAACAGGCATCTTGCCTGTTCCTAAAAGGCTTATTGAAAACGCTGCAATATCTAGGGTGCATCAAAGACTGATGCACCCTAGATAGCCGTTAATTCCGTTCTGCGGTTTGGATCGATCGCACTACAGCAGCCGCAGCCCGATCGCCGATCGACTTCGCCTGATCGTACCCCAACAGCAGCTCCCACGCATCCTGCGGGTATCTATCAACCAGCGGGATCGCCACTTCATCCACCATCCAGCGACCGTGACGCTCGTCTTCTTTGACGTGTAGTTCCCAATAACCCATCGCAGCCTGCGAAAGGCCCAGACGCTGGGCGCCGGCTACATAATTGCGGTAAGCGACGGGCCCCGCCACCTCAAAATAAGTGAGTCCGCCGTTGTAGCGCAGAAAATAGCGCTTGCGTTCCGTCAGCAGGTAGTTGTGATTGATGCCTGCGAGGACTTGCCAAGGCACTAAATCGAAGTACGCTTCCGGTTCCGTACTCATATCGAATTCAGCCAGCATTTGAGCACAAAAGGTTGAGTGCTTGCGGGGGAGGCGACCGCCGCCGTATTCTTCGATCAGCACCCGCATCAGGGTTGACTGAATTTCGTTGCCGACACCGCCGAGGATGCGAGAAAGGTGGCTGGCTTCAACTAAACCCTCGAAAGAGGAGATCGCCAGCAGGTGTCTGTATCCGGCTGCTGTCATCTGTTCCCGCCAATAGCGATCGGTCTCAGTTAGCGGAGGATCGACATCAGCAGCAGCGCGATCGCGCAGGGCTTGCTTGACATCCGGCAATTTTTGCAGCGCTGCAACGTCGATTTGCGCCAGTTCCCACTGCTGCCAAGGTTCCTCAATGCGATCGCGCACGGAACGCAAATAGTGCGATCGTTCGTTGTTGTAGCGGCGCAAATCGTCGTACCAAAACAAGTTGAGGCGGTTGATGCGGTAAAGCACGCGCTGCAAGAAGCGGTGAGCGGCCTCATCGCCCGGTTCCTGTTGGTAAGCTGCTTGAATTGCATGGGCTATCGCGCTTTCAAAATCGCTGACAAGTAACGGTTTTGCCGCCACCGTCTTGTCTAAATCCTCGACTTCTAGCAAATTGACAAATTGGCGATCGGCTGCTTCGTAATTTGGGAGCGGGGGTTGCTTTTTGGGAAGACTCGGCGAGTCTATTTTGGGGAGTAAATCTGCCGTATTTTGCATGGAATTAAGTTATGCTAACTCTAATTATTGTGCTGCCTGCCCAAACAGCCAACCGTTGCAGATTGCTGAGGATTCTGGCTAATTACTTTCAAGATAGCGAATCAGTCAGCGGCATACACCCTTCCATTGATAGAGATTTGACCGCTACCGTCTCATACCCTTTCAACTTGTGAGTAAAGGTAACAACGTTTATGGAAATTTGTATTAACTGATATCAGGCATCATTCTCAATCGCCTGTTTAGCAACGGGCAAGATGCCCGTTCCACAAAAACTCCATTTTCTTGTGGAACGGGCATCTTGCCAGTTCTTGAAAAACTCCATTTTCTTGTGGAACGGGCATCTTGCCAGTTCTTGAAAAACTAAATTTTCTTGTGGAACGGGCATCTTGCCCGTTCTTAAAAACTGTACAACCTATAACTATCAACCTAGGCGATCGCGAAAAAACTCCTCATATAAATTGCATCTCGCACTGCAATAATTGCCCTCCTGTTTCACCAAGCCCATACTATTTAATTTAAAAGCCAATTCTAGCCTCAATTTCACAGGCTTGGGCGCACTAGAAACCTCTCTCATCGCCTCGATTAATTCTGGATATTTTTCTAAATTCCACAAATGTCGGCGCAAATGGTCGCTGTAAATTCCGGCCTCCGTTGTTGCCGAGTTCAGCAATTGATTTAAAGTCACATCTTGACGGGAAATGCGATACATAGCCAGCCGCACTAAATAGGGATGTCCTCCCACTAAACCCATCAATTCTGCAACTTCATCAGCACTCCAATTCAATCCGTGCCGTTTGGCTAAATCTTGCACTTGCTGCAAATTAAACTCCGGCAACTCCACCGGCAATCCCACATTAAACGGCGATTTATTCACGTCCAGCGGGATATAAACTTCCGTAGAATGCACTACAATCAAGCGAAACTTTTTCCAAATATCTCGCCGTTTCGCTTCTTCGTGTAAAGCTCGCAATAACCCAAAAAAGTCGTCCGCAATTTCCGGCGATTCAAACAGGCGATCGCTCTCGTCCAAACCCAATGTCAGAGGCGCGGACAATTCAGACAGCAAATACTGTTCAAAAAAAGCCTTGCAGCACTGATTGCTGCCAATCAAATCTGCTAATTCCCAGCACTTAGGCAACTGCTCCAGCATTCCCAACTCTTGACCGACGCTAGCACAAAACCACTGCAAAAATGTATCTGAATTAGCAAAAATTCTTCTATTTGCTAGCTGAAAGCTCAGCGCTACCGTCCGAGAACCTTGCACTTCTGCGTGATGCAAAATCCTCGCCATCAAAGAAGTTTTGCCCATTTGTCTGGGTGCTTTGATGCGGATCAATGCTCCCGGCTGGGCGATCGCTTCGTAACAGCGGGATTCGATCGGAGGGCGATCGATATAAAAACGAGAAGCTATTTCAACTTGTCCTCCCGGCAATTCTGGCGGCGCTGCTGGCAGGGGTTGAATAATTGACTGTTTTGTGCTAGTAATTGCGTTCCATTCTACAGCTAATTCATGGTCGGCAGTTAACGATTTGCGACCTTCTTTGATAATGGTTAAAATTTCTGATAATAACTTTGATGAGTCGCCAGCACCGCGCCACAGCCAGGGCTGAATTCCTGCTAAATAGCTGAGCAAATCAAAGGAAAGCGGTGTATTTAATTCCACTAAAATAGGTAAAATCGCTGGTTTATGAGCCGTTAAATTGTGCGATTCTTTTGCTAGCTGCACTTGTTCTAATACCATTTCGCTAGCGGCAGATTCTGCGGAAATCAGCAGCAGTAAATAATCGCAACGCTTTAAATATGAGCCAGAGTCGCTGCTGTTGTTAAGAAAAAAGACTTCGTGACTGGCCGCACTCACAGCTTGGTGCAACTGCTGGGAAAGGGTGTTTTTTGGAGTCGATCGGGCGTTGGCGTTAGCGAAGCGATCCGAAGGAAAGCCCTCGAAGAGGATCGCCACTTTTGCCCTTACAAGCTGTACCTCCTCTGGATCTGAATTCGCCTCAAAATCGGCTAAATCCCGCCATTCCTGCCCCAATCC
This sequence comes from Microcoleus sp. N3A4, assembly GCF_036701805.1. Lineage (NCBI taxonomy): Bacteria > Bacillati > Cyanobacteriota > Cyanophyceae > Oscillatoriales > Microcoleaceae > Microcoleus > Microcoleus sp. N3A4. The sequence goes on along the minus strand of NZ_JAUBRJ010000001.1, from coordinate 205,968 downwards.
GCGACAAATTTCAATGAAATTGGCATAATCCACAGGTTTGCCATTCAGAAAATGGCTGACAGTAGATTGGGCCATCCCTAAATCCTCAGCCAAGATTTTCTGACTGGGAAAGCCATTTCTCAGGAGACAGGATTTAACTGCGCGAATGCACTCTTCGCGCACCCTTAGCGATCGTGGCATTGCTTATAACGATCGAGACACTGAAACCATCATAAATGCCAATAGTCCCTAAAGTCGATGAAAAGTCGATGAATTCTCAAATAACTCAGTCGCCAACTCAAATATCCGCCTGATTAGATTAGAAATAACAAGGTTCAGCACTGTCACAATGAGGTGAATTCTGATGTACTCTATCATAATTTGGTCGCTGGCATCAGCAACTAATCAACCAAGTTTCGCATTCACTCCGCCGATGTTGTGGTTGCTGATCGGAGTTGTGCTTAGTGCGATCGAGCTATTAATCATCAAAACTCAGCCCCAAAAATACAGGTTTTACCTGCTAATGATGGGAGCTTCTGCTTTAATTGAATCCTTTATTTTGTGGAGAGGAGCGGTAGCATTTCAGTTTAGTTGGGCGAACATAATGTATGAAGATTTTGACTGGCAAATCTTCTACTGGATGGGGATAGCCCTCGCGCTGAGCATCTGGATTAGACCGATTTTCATTGTTCGGAAAAAGTTTGTGATTCCCGAAGCAACCGAAGCGACAACTATCTCCGAAATTTTCCCCGGAGAAACCGGAATGGTGATTTATGAAGGGGCTTCTTGGAAAGCTCGCAACGAAGATTCCCAAGGGGCGATCGCACCCAGACAAAAAGTTTACGTTTTGCGCCGCGAAGGAAACACGCTGATTGTTGTACCTGACAGATTAATTCACATCAACGGCTAAATCTGAGTTAGCTCTTTTATGACTCGGCGATTGAAATCGCTTCTACACCAACAAAGTCCGCCTTCGCGGACTAAAGAATCACTATCAACTGTCAACTGTCAACTGTCAACTATTTAGCAGGAGATTCACTATGTATCAGTATTTTTTGATGGTGTTGTTTGCAATCACCGGAGTATCCTTAGCCAACAGCGTCAAAATCGTCCGTCAAGGAGATGAGGCTTTAGTTGAAATTTTCGGAAAGTACGATCGCAAGAAACTCGAACCTGGTTTGACATTTTTGATTCCCTTTGTCGAAACAGTCGCCTATAAACAAACTCTGCGCGAGCAAATTTTAAGACTGCCACCGCAAGAATGCACGACGCGCGATCGCGTTGCCGTCACAGTTGAATTTATTGTCTACTGGCGAATAATTGACTTAGAAAAAGCGTCTTACAAGGTGCAGAATCTCAAGGAAGCGATGTTAAATATGCTGATTCTTTCAATTCGGACTCACATTGCGACATTAGCACTGGAGGAACTTTACACGGCTCGCAATCAAATAAATAATGCTTTAGTGCAGGAGTTGGATACAACAACCGATCCTTGGGGTGTGAAGTTTACGAGAGTGGAATTGCGCGATTTTGCGATCGGCAGTAAAGTGATTCAGCCAACATCTATTAGCCGTAAAGAAGTAGAACACCTGCGAGCTTAAGGATTAGTATTACCTCATTTTCTTCGTTACCAGGCTCTGCCTGGTAACGCATATCCAGAGGCTCTGCCTCGCCAAATTTAATTCGCCTTGTATATACCCTTTAAGGAGAGAAAATCATGACTAAAAATCAAGAATCAATTATTAGCAAAATTATCCATGACGGCGGCCGATTTTTATTGATTATAATCGGCTTTTCACTACTTGTTGATGGCATCGCTCTGCCATCATTTCTGAATCAGCGCGAGAAGAAGGCAAAGCAATCGGAAGCAGAACAGTATGTTGGCTCAATGAACAAAGCTCAGCAAGCCTATTTTGCAGAAAAAAGTGCTTTTGCCACTTCTGTTGATGCTTTAGGAATTGGCATTAAAACGGAGACAATAAATTACAAGTATTCAGTTCGTAGCACTAAACAAGCTGCTTTTAATTATGGAGTATCCCAGCAAAAAAAACTTAAGAGTTATGTCGGCGCTGTCTTTGCAGTTCCTGATAAAGAAGTCGAGCCAAATGCTGCAAAAGATGAAATAAGCACAATACGGATATTTTGCCAAGCTGATGATCCCGGTACAATTAAACCAGCAGATCCCACTTATAAAAATGGTAAAATTGCTTGCGGTCAAGGCACAACAGAAGTGACCAAATAATCTAATTATATGCCAGATTATTCCTAGTTCCCAGGCAGAGACTAGGAAACCAGCTCCAGAGGATCTGCCTCAGTGAATTTAATTAAAGTTTTAAGGACTAAAGTCCTTACTACGAACAGAGAGGTGATAATACCATGCGTCAACAAAATTCTAAGCCAGCTATAGTTTCAGCTAATGGTTGCGGATGTTTAGTGCTTTTAATGGGGATTGGAGTAATTGGTGCGATCGCTCTGCCATCATTTCTGAATGCTAGCAATAAACCCATGATTTCAGAAGCAAAACAGTATGTTGGCTCTATGAGCCGAGGTCAGCAAGCCTATTTTGCAGAAAAAAATGCTTTTTCCAGTTCTGTTAAGGCTTTGGAAATTGGCATTAAAACAGAGACAACAAATTACAAGTATTCAGTTCGCGCCACTAAGAAAGCAGCATTTAGTTATGGAGTATCCAAGGATAAACAACTTAAAAGTTATGTCGGCGGTGTTTTTCTGGTTCCTGCTAAAAACTTTGAGCCAAATGCTGCTAAAGAGGAAATAACTACAATCTCCATATTGTGCAGAGCTGATTTTTCCGGTACAATTAAACCAGCCGAACCCACCTATGAAAATAGTAAAATTGCTTGCGGTCAAGGCACAACACAAGTGACCAAATAATCTAAGTATAGGCAAGATAAAGTCCTTACGACAAACAGAGAGGATACAATACCATGAGTCAACAATATTCTAAGCCAGCTAGCATTGCATATAACGGTTAACGCTTTTAAAAGCTCTACTGCTGGAGACTTCCGGGTTCCACCTGAAAATGTTGATAACAAGGCTCCTGCTAATCAAAAGACCAGTAGAACTCTCATCTGTGAAGCTGAAAAACGAGGGATTATTAAACCGCAGTTACCCAAGCAGAAAAAAGGCTACCCTGTCTGCGGTAAGGGAACAAAGGAAGTCACGAAATAGGGATTTTAACCGGGAAAATTGGGTCAAAATACCAACAATGAGGATATAATACCATGAGTCAAGAAAATTCTAATTTAGATAGAAAATTACCTATTTTTGGTGGTTGTGGATGTTTAGTGCTTTTGATGTTTCTTGGGCCAATAATTGCTGCTTTCGTTCTTCCATCATTCTTGAACAGCGCCTCTAAAGCAAAGGAAGCGGAAGCAAAAGTGTATGTTAGCTCAATGAACAAAGCTCAGCAAGCGGAGTTTTTAGACAGAGGTAGTTTTTCCAATTCAGTTGAATCACTGGGGATTGGCATTAAAACTGAAACAACAAACTACAAATATTCAATTCGCGCAACCAACCAAGCAGTATTTAATTATGGAGTCTCCAAGCAAGAACTTAAAAGTTCTATCGGCGGTGTCTTTGTAGTTCCTGCTAAAGAAGTTGATGCCAAGGCGGCTAAAGATAAAATGACAACAGCATCCATCTTGTGCCAAGCTGATTCGGCTGGTACAAGCAAACCAGCGGAACCCACCTATGAAAATGGTAAGATTGCTTGTGGTAAAGGCACAATAGAAGTAACAAAATAATCTAACTCTAGGCAATATAATGACAGTCGATTACCAATATCAAATCGGTGGCAGTCTCCCGCAAAATGCACCTACTTATGTAGTGCGACAAGCTGACTCAGAACTGTATCAAGCCCTCAAAGCCGGAGAGTTTTGTTACGTACTCAATTCCCGACAAATGGGCAAATCCAGTTTGCTGGTGCGAACTGTACAAAAACTCTCGGCTGATGGCATTGCCTGTGCTACGATCGACCTTTCGGACATTGGCAACCAGCAAGTCTCTCTCGATAAGTGGTACGGTGGCATCGCTTACAAGCTTTTGTGCAATTTCAACCTGTTTAACCCAGTCGAGTTTATGACTTGGTGGCGGGAGAGAGAGTTGATGTCGCCGGTGCAGCGCTTAGGAGAGTTAATTGAAGAATTGCTGCTGGTCAAAATTTCTCAAAACCTAGTGATTTTTATTGATGAAATTGATAGCGTTCTCAGTTTCCAAGAACCGCTAGACGATTTTTTTGCATTAATTAGGTGTTGCTACAATAAACGAGCTCACAATTCAGAATACCAGCGCATTACATTTGCTTTGCTGGGAGTAGCTACGCCATCGGATTTAATTAGCGATGCAACTCGCACGCCATTTAATATCGGTTTAGCTATTGAATTGCACGGTTTTAAGTTACAAGAAGCTCTGCCTTTAGCCAAGGGATTTGAGGGACAAGTAGACAATCCTCAAGAGGTTTTAAAAGAGATTTTGGATTGGACAGGAGGGCAGCCATTTCTGACTCAAAAGCTTTGCAATCTGATTTTGCACCATGTAAAAAGCTTAGTATCGGCTTCTATTATATCAAACTCAACGGATGAAATCACGACTGAAATTATTACTATAAATCAATTATTAATTAGCGAGATAGTGCAATCTCATATTATTGATAATTGGGAATCATCCGATGAACCGGTACACATCAAAACAATTCGCGATCGCCTTCTCAGAAGTCAGCACCGCGCCAGTAGGTTATTAGGACTATATCAAAAAATATTGCCACCCTGCGATCCCCCCCAACCCCCCTTAATAAGGGGGGAGAAAATGCCAGAATTACCCTTGTTAAGGCGGGCAGGGGGGATCTGCGCCGATGATACTCCCGAACAAACCGAACAGCAACTGAGTGGAAATCAGCAACCTTCAGAACCCCCCTTATTAAGGGGGGCAGGGGGGATCTGCGCCGATGATACTCCCGAACAAACAGAATTGCGGCTGAGCGGATTAGTAGTAAAACGAGCCGGAAAATTAACCGTATCCAACCGCATTTACGCAGCTATATTCAACCATAACTGGGTAGAAAAAGCACTCTGCGACTTGCGCCCCTATGCCGAATCTATAACAGCATGGATAGCTCAAAACTGTCAAGACGAATCTCGATTGTTGCGCGGTCAAGCACTGGAAGAAGCCCGAAAGTGGGCGGCAAATAAAAGCTTGAGTACCCAAGATTATCAATTTTTAAATGCGAGTCAAGAAGCGGAATTTGCCAAGTTCCGCTGTCAAGAAAAACAGCATCAAGCTGAAATAGAACAACTGCGTCGCGAAAAAAAATTACTAGAGGAACTAAGCGAAGCACAAAAGCAGAAAAAAGTGATTGCAATTAAACTTTGGCGCGAGCAACAACTGAGAGTGCAAACAGTTACAGTAGCAGCCGGAATACTGATATTAATTCTGATAGGAGCCTTTTGGATAAAACCATCAATTGAGGAAAGAAACAACAAAATTCTCACTCTCAGTCTACTATCAGAAACGCTCTTGGCTGCCGACAAAAAAGAAGAAGCTTTGCTAGAAAGCATCAGAGCTGTTACAGAAATGAAAGGATCGCTCGGAGTGAGTTCAGATATTCAGATGCGAGTGGCGATCGCACTCGAACAGGCAGTTTACAGCTTTCGGGAACGCCGCCGCTTGCAGACTCAAGCCAGTACCCTTGCTTTCGCGAGTTTCAGTCCCGACAGTCAAACAATTGTGACGGCTACCGATGATAATTATATCAAACTTTGGCAAACGAATGGAACTTTGCAAGCAACATTAACCGGGCATACTGATAAAATTAGAAGTGCCATATTCAATCCTAGCGGTCAGCTCCTTGTCTCGGCAAGCGACGACAAAACTGTCAAAATTTGGCAAAAAAATGGCAAGTTAATTCATAATTTAAAAGGACATAGCGGTCAAGTAACAAGCGTCACTTTTAGTCCAGATGGTAAAATACTTGCTTCAACAAGTGCCGAGGGAACAGTTAAACTCTGGAAAATAAACGGTGAAGAATTGTCAAGTTTTAAAGTGGAACGAGGTTGGATAACCAGCACGAGTTTTAGCCCAGACGGTCAGATAATTGCTGGGGCTGGCACTGATGGCACTGTTAAACTTTGGAGTTTGAGCAAGGTTGTGGAAAAATTGCGAAAACAGCAGTCAATAGAAGCAAGCACCGACATCAAATTGCTCCGAACTTTACAGATAGAAAGTGATAAAATAATGAGTGTAGCTTTCAGTCCAGACGGAGCAATGCTGGCGGCGGGAAGTGCTGGGGGAACTGCGAGAATTTGGAGCAAAGACGGCACACCGCTAAGTATTTTAAAGCATACAAGTGGATTGACAAATATCAGCTTTAGTCCCGACAGTCAAATGTTGCTATCTGCAAGCACAGATAAAATGGTGAGGCTGTGGAATATTGACGGTACATCGATCGGAACTTTAAAAGGTAACAAGGATGCAGTTTGGAGTGCGAGTTTTAGTCCTGACGGTAAGGCGATCGCTAGTGCTAGTGCTGACGGTACGGTGATGCTGTGGAATCTTAATCTTGACGATTTGCTGGTGCAGGGCTGCAATTTCGCCCGCAATGATTTTCAGACAAATCCGATCGCAAATCAAAACAATCGCCACCTCTGCGACGGGATTGGAACTCAGTCAGGCATTAGGCAAAAAAAACCGGGTCAAGAGTCAAAATCGTGAGTTTTGCAGCAAAATATCTAGGCAGAAACCGACTTTTTGACCAAGAATTTCAAAGGTGGTACCCGCCACGCGATTTATCCGTGGAATCAATCGAAAGCATCTAAAATCGAAAATCCTCAAGAAAGAGCATTTATCCGTGGGGTAAATCTAAAATCTAAAATCTAAAATCTAAAATCGACTGACCCAGCCTGCCTCTAGGGCTGATATGGTTAAACTTGGTAGAAGCTAATAGGTAATAGGTCAGCCCGATCGGTGTATTCAACTTTAGAGCAAAAGTACCAGCGCCTGCAAAAAGACTTAACGGGCGGAGTCATCGCCCTTGGCGGCATTTTCTGCACGGGTACTCTCTGGTATTGGCAGGTGGAAAAATGGTCTTTGCTCGATGCCGCTTACATGACAGTATTTACCTTAGCAACTGTCGGCTACGGTGAACTTCAGCCCCTCGGCCAACGCGGGCGAATGTTTACCATATGCCTGATTTTGATGGGCGTGATGGTGATTGGTTTCATCGTCAACCGCTTTACAGAAGCGCTGATTGAAGGATATTTTCAAGAAGGAGCAAGAATTAGGCAGCAGCGGCGATTGGTAGATTCTTTAATCGGGCATTACATTCTCTGCGGTTTTGGGCGCATTGGGCGTCAGATTGCCTTGGAATTTCAGGCAGAAAACATCCCTTTTGTGGTGATAGATTCGGCGGTGCAGTCGGTTGAGGCAGCTTTGGCGCTGGGGTACACGGCTGTGCAAGGAGACGCGACTCTGGACGAAATTTTGCTGAGTGTGGGGATCGATCGCGCAATTTGCATAGTAGCAGCTTTGCCTTCGGATGCCGAGAATTTATACACTGTACTGTCGGCGAAAACTCTGAATCCGAAGGTACGGGCGATCGCCCGCGCCACCACAGAAGAAGCCGTAAAGAAGTTGCAGCGGGGCGGCGCCGATGCCGTCGTATCCCCCTACATTACTGGGGGAAAGCGCATGGCGGCGGCGGCTTTGCGGCCTGAAGTTATGGATTTTGTAGACGGAATTTTGACCGGCACCGAGAGTTCTTTTTACATGGAAGAATTTCTAGTCGATCCCAATACTTGTGTCTACGTCGGGCAAAGTTTGAGAAATGCCAAGTTGCGATCGCAATCGGGGGCGTTGGTTTTAGCAGTGCGGCGCGCTGGCGGGACTTTGATTGTGGGGCCAACTGGAGAAACTGCGATCGAAGGAGGAGATATGCTGATTTGTTTGGGCACTGCCGAACAACTCCGCGCCCTCAATCAAATCCTCAGCCCGCTGAGTTCTCGCCTTCCCCGGCCCCCGAACTAATACGATGTCAGGTTTCTAGTCAGGAATGCAAGTCCTCTTTGGGGCGGTTTCGGCGGGCGAATGAGTTATGTAGGGTGCGTCGCTGCCACAGGTTCAATGGAACTTGCAGATTTACTCCTTGGCGACGCACCTTACTTACTACAAGATTGTGTTTACCACATATACATGGAATATGCTGTATGTGCGAGGGGGAAATGATTCTCTGAGTTTTAATATGGAATTGAAATATACGGTGTCAGGTTTGTAGTGAGGAATGCAAATCCTCTCTCGATCGATGAATCAGGACTAAAGTTTTTACTGCAAACCTAATGAATCGTTAAATGTGTTGCTTTTGTTTTGCAAAAATTGCTGAAACCCCAAAGCCGATGGTGGGATTTGAACCCACGACCGTTCGATTACGAATCGAATACTCTACCCCTGAGCTACATCGGCACAGACAATTTTGGATTATAGCATAACTTAAGCGAAAAAAGCAACGAGTTGTAGAATTTAATTCAAAACTCCACAACTCCTAACTCAGAACTTGTTAAACGACAAGTTCCCCGTCAGTTGAGCCGCCTCTGGCCCCGGAATAAACTAAACCCCGCTGCATATCCAGCGTCAGCATAGTTCCGTCCCGAATTACCCGCGTGGCATTCTGCACGCCCACCATCACGGGCACGCCCAAGCGCAAACCGATAATCGCGGCGTGAGAAGTCAAACTATCCTCCTCCGTCACCACACCGGCCGCTTTGCGAATCATATCCACAAAAGCGACGCTGGTGTGCTCTACTACCAAAATTTCTCCAGCGTGGAAATTGCCTACATCCGCAGCAGTACGAGCAACCCTGGCCATGCCGCTCACCGATCCCAAACCGACACCGGTGCCTTTGCCTAAAACTGCTGTCACTACCTCAACTTTGATCAAATCCGTCGATCCGGCAACCCCTTGCAGAGTACCGGCAGTCATCACCACTAAATCTCCGTCGCACACTAAATCTTTTTCCTGGGCGACAGTCATCGCAGAGTGAAATGTCTGGCCGGTGGAGGGCAAATCGAGCACCAGCAAGGGTTTGACTCCCCATACCAGTTGCAGTTGTCGGGCTACGTCTACGTGAGGAGTAACTGCTAAAATCGGAGTTTTCGGTCGGAACTTCGAGACATTTCGGGCTGTGGCGCCGGTTTTGGTCAGCGTCATGATGGCGGCCGCGTTCAACTGTTCGGAGATTTGGCTGACTGCTTGGCTGATACCGTTGGGGATCGATCGACCGATATCTTCTACATTCCTAATATTCCGCTTAATTCCTTCCCTCTCCATCCGCACCGCAATTCTCGCCATCGTCGCCACCGCTTCGACGGGGAACTTGCCGACAGCAGTTTCATTCGAGAGCATCACCGCATCAGTTCCGTCAAGAATTGCGTTGGCCACGTCGGAAATCTCGGCGCGGGTGGGACGGGGATTGTTGACCATGCTGTCGAGCATCTGGGTAGCGGTAATTACCGGAATGCCCATGCGGTTGGAGGTAGCAATCAGCCGCTTTTGCAAAATCGGCACGTCTTCGGCGGGCAGTTCCACTCCCAAATCGCCGCGGGCGACCATCACGCCGTTGCAAAGGGCCAGAATTTCTTCCATTTGTTCGATCGCCTCGTGCTTTTCGATCTTGGCAATCACCGGTACTTGCTTGCCCGCACTGGCTATCAGTTCTTTAATTTCGAGCATATCCTGGGGATTTCGCACGAAGCTCAGGGCCACCCAATCGACACCTTGGTCGAGGCCGAACATTAAATCTTTGCGGTCTTTGTCAGTCAGCGCCTTAATTGACAGGTACACTCCCGGAAAATTCACGCCTTTGTTGTTGGAAAGCGGCCCGCCGACAACGACGCGGCAGTACAGTTCCCGCGCCGCGCGGTCTACTTTTTCGACGCGCATTTCCACTTTCCCGTCGTCGAGCAGAATCACTGCTCCCTCTGGAACTTCGTCTGCTAGAGGTTCGTAGGTGACGGAAGAAATCAGCTCGGTACCGGCAACTGCGCGGCTGGTCAAAATGAAGGGATCGCCGTTTTTGACAACTATAGAGCCTGTCTCAAAGCGCCCTAAACGAATTTTCGGACCTTGGAGGTCTTGGAGGATGGCGACCGGCTGGTTGAGTTCAAAGGACGTTTGCCGGATTAAGCGAATGCTGCGCTGGTGGTCTTCTTCTGTTCCGTGGGAAAAGTTGAGTCGCAAAGTTGTCGCACCTGCTTCTATGAGCTGGCGCAGCACTTGTGGATCGGAAGTGGCTGGGCCAATGGTGGCGACAATTTTAGTTCGGCGTAGGGCTTTTGGCAGTTGCATGAATTGAGATGGGGTGGCTGGAGGATTTATTGTTTAAATTTCGGCTAACTTTTTGCTATTGACTACAAGCAATGACGCACGTCTTAATTCTTAAAAATTTCTCGACCGTCAAAACAGCGGGCATTGACCATTCTCTAGAATATCTGACTTTATTACCGATCGATAATCTTTTCTGTTCGAGGGCCTTTTCTTAAAAATAACTTTCGCCTAGGGCTTGACAAATATACAGATATGCCCCTTTATTTGTGCGGGTTTCCTAAGAGCGCTGTGCGAATCTAACATCGGTAAGCTGTTGTGGATTTGACTTTGTATGTTTAGGGCGGGTTCCGATGCTTACCCACAAGAATTCGATCGCGCTTTGACTGTAATATCAAATCCGGTAGCATCGGACGATCCTTGCCAAGCAACAATACTTTTATGTTTGCGTACAGGAGGGGCGATCGAGATTAGATACACTTATTTGACAAAACTTTACTATGGAGAGGCTTGTATCTTATACTACGCAAGTGTGAAATATTAAGGAGTCTTAACAAAGATGTCGGAGGCAGGACGGCCGCTGACAGTGCCTAGAGAGTTTCTCAGTCCTCCCGGTGATTTCAATCCGACACTGCTGCTGTTTTTGAGTGCAGTAGCGATTATCGTGATTTCTTACTTGGGTTTCTGGTTTTGGGAATGGCCCCAATGGTGCTGTTTTTTATTGAACGTGTTGGCTTTGCACATGGCGGGGACAGTGATTCACGATGCGTCTCACAATGCAGCGCACCGCGATCGCACAATTAACGCTATTTTGGGACACGGTAGCGCGCTGATGTTGGGTTTTGCATTTCCGGTGTTTACGCGGGTACATATCCAGCATCACGCCCACGTTAACGATCCCGATAACGATCCAGACCATTATGTTTCGACGGGCGGGCCTCTTTGGTTGATTGCTGCGAGGTTTTTTTACCACGAGATTTTCTTTTTTAAGCGCAAACTGTGGCGGAAAAATGAACTTTGGGAATGGTTTTTCAGCCGTTTGTTTGTGGTCGCGATCGTGTATATCTCGATTCAATACGACCAGCTAGGCTATGTGCTGAACTTTTGGTTTTCTCCGGCTTTGGTGGTGGGACTGGCGTTGGGATTATTTTTTGATTATTTGCCGCACCGTCCGTTTCACGAGCGCGATCGCTGGAAAAATGCCAGAGTATATCCTAGTCCAATTCTGAATATCTTAATTTTGGGGCAGAATTATCATTTAATTCATCATTTGTGGCCTTCGATTCCTTGGTACAATTACAAGCCAGCTTACGAAGCTGTCAAGCCGCTGTTAGATGAGAAAGGTTCTCCTCAAAGTTTGGGAATATTGGAAGGGAAAAAAGACTTTTGGAGTTTTATATATGACATTTTTTTAGGGATTAGGCTGCACCGCAAGAAAGCGTCTGATTGATAAAAACCCGGTTTCCTTGAGAAGCCGGGTTTTTTTGTGCGATCGAGTTGAAAATCATATTTGGATAATGTCAGTGCGAGCCTCCCGAAAGCGATTTGGATAGCGAGCGGGGATGCTTGCGATGTGGGTAGAGTGAAATCGGACTATCGCCCTTTCTGAGTTGTCGGGGCGATCGACTTTCACAATCGCGAAGTCTATTGAGTACGCAAATCCAAGGCGATCGACAAAGCGCTATCCAATTGCACCAAAGCAGACTCAGAAAGTATCCCGCGTTTATGCAAAAGGCGACTTTTCGCCAAAGCCCGAACTTGCTCTCCAAGTGCTATTGAGTCTCGATCGAATCCTCCGTCAGGAGCAATTATCAGTACCTGACTCCGATAAATGCGGCGTGATGGGCGATAAGTGGTACAAGGAACCACAAGCACGACTTGACTGGACACATTTATCGAATCATTGCTAACAATAATCGCTGGGCGAGTCCCTCCTTGTTCTGAACCTTGAACAGGTTCAAAATCAGCATCATAAACTTCACCGCGTCTCATATTCAGACTCACCTATGAGCAATGCTTCCCAGTCTGCTGTCTCAAATTCTTGACAAATTGCCAAAGCTTCTGCTTCATATTCTGGATCGTTTGCCATGTCTGAAAAGTCGGCATAAATCACTTTATCGGGCTTGAGATTTACTAACTGCGGAGGCTTGCTATTTTGCTCGATTATTTCAGCACCATAGGCAATACAAGCAAGAATATCCTCTCGCCCTATACTTGGATAATGCTGAATTATTTCCTCAATAGTCGAGCCACTAGCTAAGCAATCTAGAATCACAGAAACCCAGATTTGATGTCCCCGAATGCAGGGTTTACCAGAGCCGATATTGGGGTCGATCGAGATTCGAGATAGTAAGTTTGTTCTATTCATAAAACATCCTCATTTAACCTGCAACTTGTCAAGCCCTTGAGAGTACAATCGGTCGATCGCCCTTTTTGAGTTGTGGGGGCGATCGGCTTTCACAATCGCGAAGTCTACTTTTCCCCGGCCGCAGCCACCGCTAAATTCCTATCGGGGCGCAAATTTTGAGCTCCTCGCAAATAAGGATGATAAATTTCAGTATGTGCCGGCCAATTAACGTGAATTAAAAAGCGGATGCAGCGTTCCAAAGCACCCTCAACGTGCATTTGCTGGACATCCAAGAGAGGAACATTACACCAGTGAGGGCGTTCGCGGGCGATCGCGGCCGGAAAGACAGCATCTAAATCGCGAGTAGCAGAAAACGTAGCACTAATAATTAATTCCGGATCTAAATCATTTCTTGCTTCTAATTCATCTAATAGTTCTTTCACCGCTTCTCGAATTGCTGCCACCGAATTATCGCTAGCAGTAGTTGCCCCACGAATCCCCCGCACTTGCCACTCCACGAAATTTTTCTCCATTTTTGTCAGTTGTAAGTTGTCAGTTGCTAGTTGTTAGTTGCTAGTTATTAGTTGTTAGTTGTTAGTTATTAGTTATTAGTTGTTAGTTGTTATTTGTTAGTTGCCAACTGCCAACTGCCAACTGCCAACTGCCAACTGCCAACTGCCAACTGACTATTCAATCACGGGCGATACATCCACAGCGGCAAACCGCTAGCAGACAGCTCGAATTCCAGCCATTTTGTGTAAGCTGAAAGCCCCGATGTATCTAGACTACTCCCCAAGACGCGATTTAGGAAAGGTTTTGCTTTTTCCAGAGTGCAGCACTCGGTTTTTTCCGGGTCGAGGCCTGCGAGTTCGGCGGCAAGGCGACGGGCGTCTTCTTCTGTTCCCAGTCGATCGACCAAACCCAATTCTAAGGCTTGCTGGCCGGTAAAAACGCGGCCGTCGGCAAAAGTTTTCACGTTTTCAACTGCCAATTTCCGGGCTTCAGCAACGGTTTCCACGAATTGCTGGTAGCTGGTGTCGATCAAGTCTTGCAGAATTTGCTGTTCAGGATCGGTCAATTCTCGATCGAATGCCAAGATATCTTTATACGGCCCCGATTTAATCACCTGAAAAGAAACGCCTACTTTTTCTAACAGCCGTTCTAAATTGTTGCCCCGGATAATCACGCCAATACTGCCGGTAATTGTACCGGGATTGGCAACGATATGCTCGGCTCCCATGCCGATGTAAACTCCGCCAGAAGCTGAAATATTGCCAAAACTGGCAACAATTTTGACTTTTTCGCGCAAACGCTTGAGTGCGCTGTAAATTTCCTGGGAATCGCCGACTGTGCCGCCGGGGCTGTCTATCCGCAGCAGCAAGGCGGGAAATTTGCGTTCTTCAACAGTTTTGAGAGCTTCTAAGACTCGTTTGCGGGTTTCTCCGGCAATGGCTCCGGTGATTTCGATACGGGCGATTTGTTTGCGGTAGCGGGGCTTGAATGGCCAAATCATGGGCAGTGTACAGGCAATGTTACGAAATTTTGTAGCTAACTTCTAGTGTGCCTTATTCATCGGGGTAGATGTTGTGCTTGTGTTCGCAACAGGCAAGATGCCTGTTCCACCTTGATTTTGTGGAACAGGCATCTTGCCTGTTCATCATGGCGGCAACAGGCAAGATGCCTGTTCCACCTTGATTTTGTGGAACAGGCAAGATGCCTGTTCCTAATGGCCGATCGAGGTTTGTACGATCGCACTTAACCCACGTTCGATATATAATTGTAAAAATTGCTTAACAAATCTACATCATTCTCGTGAGAGCCAATCTCATCAATTATTTGGAGTCTCCGCCATGCAGCTAAAACTTACCGATTCTAAACTGCCTTTTGCCCCGCTGTTGCTAATTGCGCCGTTTTTCCTGTGGGGAACCGCGATGGTAGCGATGAAAGGGGTGATGCCGCACACAACGCCGCTGTTTGTGGCATTCGTGCGTTTAGTACCTGCGGGCGTGTTGGTGCTGCTGGCGGCGGCACTAATGGGAAAACCGCAGCCGCAGGGCCCAAAAGCTTGGCTGTGGATTTCGCTGTTTGCTTTAGTTGACGCTACTTTGTTTCAAGGCTTTTTAGCTGAAGGTTTGACCCGAACCGGTGCGGGTTTGGGTTCGGTGATGATTGATTCTCAACCGCTAGCTGTGGCGATTTTGTGTTTGTGGCTGTTTCAAGAAAAAATTGGTTTTTGGGGCTGGTTGGGATTAGTTATTGGCGTTGCTGGGATTAGTTTAATTGGGTTGCCGGATGGCTGGATTTTGGGGCTTTTTCATCCTGAAAACGCGCAGGTTTCTGGGGGTATCGAACAGTTGTTTCAGGGTGGAGAATGGTTGATGCTGTTGGCTGCTTTGTCGATGGCTGTGGGTACGGTTTTGGTGCGCTGGGTTTGCCGCTATGTTGACCCGGTGGTGGCGACTGGTTGGCACATGATTTTGGGCGGTTTGCCGCTGTTGGCAATTTCGGCTGCAACTGAGTCCGAACAGTTTGTGAATATCGATTTTTCGGGCTGGATGGCATTAGGTTATTCTACCGTGTTCGGAAGTGCGATCGCCTACGGTTTATTCTTTTATTTTGCTTCGAGTGGCAGTCTAACAAGTTTAAGTTCTCTTACCTTTCTTACGCCTGTATTTGCTTTGCTGTTCGGCAACTTGTTCTTGGGCGAAGTGCTCAATCCGCTGCAATCGATGGGAGTTGGGCTGACTTTGGTGAGTATTTATTTGATCAATCAGCGGGATACTTTGGGTGATAAATTGAAGAAAGTGCGGCACGGTGAAGCGAGTGCAGAAGTTGAAGCAACAGGATTGTTAGAGTCGTCTGAGTTGAATTCTGTAGAATTACCCGTGCAGTTGCGGGTTAGCGAACTGGAATCAGAAGTTTAGCGCTTTGAGAAATTTAGGGAGAATTGGTTAATTCTTGAATTAACTGATTTGGAGTTACAATCCTAGGAATAGTAACCGGAAAATCTCGCGGGTTGCGGGTGACAATGGCATCAATTCGATTGATTACAGCAGTGCTGTACTGAATCGCATCTTCAAAATCCTTGAAGTTGCAAGTTAATGCCATTGAAATAACAGAGTTATCTACTGTTGCTACTTGACAAAATGTGGCTAGCTGTCGCAAAAAATCCAGCGTCCAATCGCGGCCTCTGTCTCTGCGGATAATATAGTAAAGGTCGCTAAAAGTTGAGGCTGAAATATAGCCTTGAATTTGTGCTTCTTCAACAAAAGTTAAAATGCGATCGCTCTCAGCAAAGAAAGATTCTCGATCGAGCGCAACATCTACTATTATATTGGTGTCTATCAAGACTTTCACAGGTTATGTTTCTCCTGTAAATATTCCCATTTTGCTTGTTTGTCTGGATCGTCAAAATCCAGCGGTTCCGGTACAGCATCTCGATCGAATAAACCTTGAAATGCCTTCACGTTAGTTTTAAACTTTTTTTGAGGTGCTTCAGGTGCGATCGCATTTTCTGACGTGCTGGCTTGTTTAACCGTTTCAGGTAGCTGCAAGACGATGATTTCTACATCTCCCGGTGGCATATTCACGGGTTCCACAACTACCAAGTTGCCAGTTGCATCGATTTTACCTCTAAGTTTGTATGCTTGCATGGTAATCTCCGATAACTATGTTTCTATTATATGACATAATAACTTGCTTCATTACCAATCCTCTTCACCACCAATCTTAATGTCTCTGCTTTGAATCTTTTCTATAAAATTTTTAAAACTGGGATTTTCTGCGTAATGCTTCATCAAAACTTTATGCTTGCGATATTGTGCTGAAATAACTCGATAATATTCAGGATTTTTAGCATTAGCGTCGATCGTAAAATTGTGTTTTTTCTGAACTTCCCGATTTAACGTGTCGAGACAGTTTGTAATTTTAGCTTTTCTACTGTCTGTATAATACAGTGGAAGCAACCAACACTCAATAGAATGTACGGAGATTGCAAATATAATTTTTTGTTGATATTCGCTGTAAAAATCATCGCCGATCGCACCTCTAAACTTTTCAATAACTTTTTCAATTAACTGCTGAGGAGTAAATTCACCGTTTTCATCTTGCTTGGGGATATTATAATCTTCTGAAACATCCGTATCTATTTGGATAATGATATAGTCAATAAATTGCAATGCTTCTTGAAAATCTCTTGACTTACAATAATTAAAAACTAGAGTCCAGCCGCCGTATGTGGATTTATTCTCATTGTCTTTATCTCTTTCTGGTTGAAGTTGTCTGATATCTAAATCTGGACTATTGAAATATCCAGCTAAAATATTCTCAATAACAATCTGGTCAGTAAGTCCCTCTGTAACCAATCCAAAACTAATCATAAGCTGTGGCGGCATTTAAATTGTATGTCAAAAAACAATCAAACTGTTGTGGGGTGGGCGTCCCGCCCGCCGAGTATGTGCAATTTAAATGCGCGACAGCTTATTAAAAATTTTTAGGAAGTCCGCCGATATAGCCCCTCAAAAAAGCCTCGGATAATTTTACAGGTTCTTGTCCCTCTAGAGGTTCAGGTTTGAGAATGCGTCTAGCTTTAGTATGCCCTAATTGGTTGCGGTAGATCACAAACAGCCGCTGTTCATCATCATCTAAATCTAAACCGTCCAAAACTGCCGGGTTGTGGGTTGTGAATATAACTTGTTTGTCGTGTTTTTTTGCTAATTCGACTAATTCTTGCATTAATCTGCGACACAATCTGGGGTTGAGAGAAGCATCAATGTTATCTATTGCAAAAAAATTAGGTGTGATATCGGTAATAAATAAAGCAAAGTAAAAAAGCAAAAACAAAAACCCTTCATTGGAACTTCTTTGATCGAAGTAAGCTAAATCTGGATATAAATATCTATCTTTAATTTGGAGAGAGCTTTGAATACTTGATAAATTTGGAGGAGCTTCAAAATCTTGAAACCAATCTATCAATTGCAGTTTTTTCTTTATTTCATTAAGCTGCTCCGGGTTATCTGAACTCAAAAATTTTAAAAGTTTAAACAAACCTTCTCCATTAATGCCTAATGGTTGAATTTGACCTTCTTTTTCAAAAGTTCTTAAGGCTTGGTTTTCAGGAGAATAAATTATAAAAATATTGAGGGAAATTATCAGCGAGAATGCTTGCAACTCTTTGGTCAATCTTGATAGTTCTGGTTCTGAAAAATTCCTTTTTTCTTCTAATATAGAGCGGAGTTTTTCTGCCCCACCGTATTTGTCAATAACACTCTTAACAGCAGTTTTTATAAAAGTTTCAATATCACCCAAAAAATTTTTACTAACCCACTTAGAATAGGGAGAATTATCATTTTGTAAAATACAACTGAATGGTTGTACCTCATTCCCTCTTAACTCAATTTTAATATCTTTAATCAAATTGTCAATTTCAAAAGCCGATCGCATTAATTGAGGTTCTGTCACTCTGATGCCCCGAGAAGCTAAAAACTCGTTATCCAGCTTGTCATCAGCCGCCGCAGAAGCAAGGGCGATCGCCTCTAGGATATTACTCTTGCCGCAGCCATTTTCACCGATCAATACAGTTACTCGTCCTAACTCTAGTTTCAGCTTTTGAATCGATTTGTAATTTTCTATTCTCACTTCTTTTAGCATGGTTTTCTAGATTTATACTTGTGTTTGTTTAATATGACTTAATTTTACTGCCGATCGCACTCAAACGTCAATTGGTTGCGAGACAGCCCCCATTGCTAAAATCCCCAAAATTTTATTCACATCTTTGAGGTAATATTCAGTCAGATCGATACTAATTACACTTCCTTCTAATTTCATAAATTTCCAAATACTCCCAGTTGTCACCGCCCCGTAAATTGTTGAAACTTCATTGCCTGTACGTTCGTTAAATATCCTTGCTGCTAACATTTCCGCTACGCATTGTCCCAAGCCAGCAGTGATATTTTCTTTTTTTGCTTCCACGAGGGTAATTACGGGAGCGCTGACAAATAGTATTTCTGGTGAATTGCTGATAATAAAGTCGCAAATCCCATTTAATCCCCTTTCGCTGTCCACGTCAAACTCTATTCCAGAAAACAAGTTAATTCCTTCCTTTAACTGTCTTCTGAGGTCGATTAAAATTGGGGAAATAATCATTTCCGAACGAGCTTTTTCGCTGTTGCTGGCAAGGGCTAAAGGTACATTATAGCGGAGAATTTCTCTCAAGAGGGCGCTGCATTCTAAGTCTGGTACATCTCCGAATAAATCGACTGTTTCTGAAGTTGTTAGTTCAAAGGTTCGCTTCACTTTTTCTAAACTAAAATCGCTGTAGGGCATTTTGCTTGTCTTCCAAGAATTTTTAAGATTAAACAGAATATAATTTGATTGTACTCATTGTATCTCCGATCGCATGAATCTCAAAGAACGCCTGCACAGCCATCTGATTCAAATTGTACGCGATCGCAATCCATACCTCGCATCCGAAGGGCATTTTTATGCTCAGCAATACATCCGCGAACAGTTGGCACAGTGGGGAACTGTAGAAATTGACGATTTTTCCGTGCGCGGCCGAATTCATCACAATTTTATCTTGGATTTACCCTCCTTCGATCGGGCGAGTAAGAAGCGGTTGCCGCCGATCGTAATTGGTGCTCATTACGATACTGTAGCCGGATCACCTGGGGCGGATGATAATGCTACTGGTGTTGCTGTTTTGCTGGAATTGGCGAGGGCGATCGCATCTGGGCCGCTCAAATATCCAGTGCAATTAGTTGCTTTCGATATGGAAGAATACGGCTGTTTGGGTAGCAAGCATTATGCAGCTAAATTCAAGGAACAGCAACATCCACTGCGGTTGATGATTTCTTTGGAAATGTTGGGTTATTGCAATCATAATCCTAATTCTCAAAACTATCCCGCTGGGTTGAAATATTTTTATCCAAATTGTGGCAATTTTATTGCTTTAATTGGCAATTTGCGGAGGGTTCCCGATTTGATTAATTTGAGCGGGAATATTCGCAAATCTGGTCAGCCCTGCGAGTGGCTGCCGGTGCCGAATCGAGGTTTAATTGTCCCCGATACTCGCCGCAGCGATCATGTTCCTTTTTGGGATAATGGTTATCCGGCTATCATGGTGACTGATACTGCTAATATGCGAAATCCGCATTATCATCGAGAAAGCGATCGGATTGAGACTTTGGATTTGGATTTTCTCGCGGGTGTTTGTCAGGGATTGCTTGAGGCTATTCGACATTTATAGGAATTTTATTTTAACTGACATTTTGTACCTCGATCGAGAACAGGCAAGATGCCTGTGAAGCGAGAGATAAATTGTATTGTGGGGTGGGCATCCTGCCCGCCCATAAAAGGCTGATTAACATTTACGATCGAGAACAGGCAAGATGCCTGTGAAGCGAGAGATAAATTGTATTGTGGGGTGGGCATCCTGCCCGCCCATAAAAGGCTGATTAACATTTATGATGGATAATGATATGAATGCTGTTTTTGACGCTCGCACTCGCTGGCAATTTTGGATCGATCGCGGTGGCACTTTTACTGATATTGTCGCCAAGAGCCCAGACGGTAAATTAGTCATTCACAAGCTGCTGTCGGAAAACCCCGATCGCTACACCGACGCCGCAGTTCAAGGAATTCGCGACATTCTGGGAATTCCCGCCGACGCAGCGATACCTGCGGGCAAAATTGAAGCGATTAAAATGGGGACAACGGTTGCGACAAATGCTTTACTGGAACGAAAGGGCGATCGCACAATTCTGTTAATTACTAAAGGTTTCCGCGATGCGCTGAGAATTGGCTATCAAAACCGCCCGAATATTTTTGCGCGTCACATTGTTTTGCCGGAGATGCTGTACGATCGAGTTATTGAAGTTGCCGAACGCTACAGCGCTCAAGGTGAGGAGTTAACTGCTGTCAATCCCGAGTTTATCCCGTCTTTGCAGCAAGCATACGATGAGGGAATTCGCAGTTGTGCGATCGTCTTCATGCACGGCTACCGCTACTCGGAACACGAAAAACAAGTTGCTAAAATAGCGAAAGAAATTGGCTTTACTCAAATTTCAGTATCTCACGAAGTCAGCCCGCTGATGAAATTAGTTTCGCGGGGAGATACTGCGGTTGTCGATGCTTATTTATCTCCGATTTTACGGCGTTATGTCGAACAAGTAACCAGTCAGTTAATAGAGGCAGATTCCGGGAATGAGGGATTATTAATGCCCAATGCCCAATGCCCAATGCCCAATGCCCAATTCCCCAAATTAATGTTTATGCAGTCCAACGGCGGCTTAGTGGAGGCGGCACAATTTCAAGGAAAAAACAGTATTTTATCCGGCCCTGCTGGGGGAATTGTCGGTGCAGTTCAAACGAGCAAAAAGGCAGGTTTTGATAAAATCATTACCTTTGATATGGGCGGAACTTCGACAGATGTTGCCCATTTTAACGGCGAATACGAACGCGAATTTGAGACGGAAATTGCTGGGGTGAGATTGCGATCGCCCGTGATGGCAATTCACACTGTAGCAGCCGGCGGCGGTTCAATTGTCTTTTTTGACGGGGCTCGCTACCGCGTGGGGCCGGAGTCTGCGGGGGCCAATCCTGGGCCTGCTTGCTATCGCAAAGGCGGCCCTTTGACGGTGACTGATTGTAATGTGATGTTGGGGAAAATTCAACCGGATTTTTTCCCAAAAGTATTTGGATTGAATGGAGATTTGCCGATCGCCCCTGACGTAGTAAAGCAAAAATTTGGGCAATTAGCGGGGGAAATTGGGGGCGATAGGACGGCGGAACAGGTGGCGGAGGGTTTTTTGGCGATCGCCGTGGAAAAGATGGCAAATGCTGTCAAAAAAATCTCGCTTCAGCGCGGTTACGATGTTTCTGAATATACATTGTGCTGTTTCGGCGGTGCGGGCGGCCAACACGCTTGTGCGATCGCCGATGCTTTGGGGATGAAACGGGTATTTATTCACCCTTATGCGGGTGTGTTGTCGGCTTACGGTATGGGTTTGGCTGATGTGCGGGCTATTCGCGAAAGAGCGATCGAGCAACAATTAAATGCAGAATTATTACCTGATTTGCATCATATTTTAACCGAATTGGAGGCAGATGGAAAGAGGGAATTGAACCGCAGAGGCGCAGAGAACACAGAGAATGAGTCAGAGGTTTTAGTTGTTAGCAAGCTGCGCTTAAAATATCAGGGAAGTGATTCGGTTTTGGCGGTAAATTTTGCTGACAATATTGAGGTAATGCAGGCTGAATTTGAAGCAGCCCACCGACAGCGTTACAGTTTTCTTATGCCAGAAAAACCGCTGATTGTGGAAGCGGTTTCGGTGGAAGTTGTAGAAAAAATGGATGTGCCGGAAGCATCCACAATTTCCCCCTCTTGTGCCACGGGCATCTTGCCTGTGCAACCAATTTTGCAGACAATGGATGTGCCGGAAGCATCCACAATTTCCCCCTCTTGTGGCACAGGCATCTTGCCTGTGCAACCAATTTTGCAGACAATGGATGTGCCGGAAGCATCCACAATTTCCCCATCTTGTGGCACGGGCATCTTGCCTGTGCAGCCAATTTCAACGGTGCAAATGTATCTTGCTGGCGGGTGGCAGGCAACGCCTGTTTATCAGAGGGAGAATTTGCGATCGGGCGACTGCATTAGCGGCCCTGCTATGATTGTTGAGGCAACGGGAACTAATATCATAGAACCGGGCTGGGAAGCGGAAATAACCGAAAATAACGATCTAATTTTGAACCGCAGATGCACGCAGATGGAAACCGATAATATCCGCGTTCATTCTGGTTTATCTGCGGTTAAATCCGATCCGGTTTTGCTGGAAATATTTAATAACTTGTTTCGGGCGATCGCGGAACAAATGGGCGTCACATTGCAAAACACAAGTTCCTCAGTCAACATCAAAGAACGTCTCGACTTTTCCTGTGCAATTTTCGACAAAAACGGGCAATTAGTTGCCAACGCGCCGCACATTCCCGTACATCTGGGCTCGATGAGCGAAAGCGTTGAAGCTTTAATTTTAGCACAAGGCAATGCGATTCAACCGGGCGATGTTTATGTTTCTAACAATCCATACAACGGCGGCACGCATTTACCAGATATCACCGTTATTACTCCAGTATTCGATCGTAATTCCTCTTTTCCTTTGTTTTATGTTGCCTCGCGGGGACACCACGCCGACATCGGCGGCGTTACTCCCGGTTCCATGCCTCCTAACAGTACAACAGTAACTGAAGAAGGTGTATTACTTAACAATTTCCTGTTAGTAAGCGAGGGCAATTTTCGAGAAAAAGAATTTCTAGAAATTTTGACAGTGGGAATTTTTCCTGTTCGCAACTCCGCTCAAAATATAGCCGATTTGCAAGCACAAATTGCTGCTAACAAGCGCGGCGGTGAAGAACTTCTCAAGATGGTAGAACATTACGGATTAGAAACAGTACAAGCTTATATGGGCTTCGTACAAGACAATGCTGAGGAGTCGGTGCGGCGGGTAATTGATATTTTGCAAAATGGCGATTTTACTTATCCGATGGATAGCGGCGGACAGATTAAAGTAGCGATTACTATTGACAAATCTGCGCGCACTGCAAAAATAGATTTTACTGGCACTTCTGCTCAACAATCCAACAATTTTAATGCTCCCGCAGCCGTGTGCAAAGCCGCTGTTTTGTATGTTTTCCGCACGTTGGTAGATGACGATATTCCTCTAAATGCGGGCTGTTTGAAACCTCTCGAAATCATCAATCCCGAAGGCTGTATGCTGAATCCTCGCTATCCAGCGGCGGTAGTTGCCGGAAATGTGGAAACATCGCAGAATATTACCGATGCTTTGTATTGCGCGTTGGGAGTGATGGCGGCTTCTCAGGGAACTATGAATAATTTTACCTTTGGAAATCAGCGCTATCAATATTATGAAACTATTTGCGGCGGTTCGGGTGCTGGTGCAAGTTTTGATGGTACGGATGCGGTTCAAACTCACATGACTAATTCGCGTTTAACCGATCCAGAAGTATTAGAATTTCGGTTTCCGGTGTTGTTAGAAAATTTTGAAATTCGGGCTAATAGTGGGGGGAATGGATATCATCGCGGCGGGAGTGGAGTTGTGCGGCGAGTACGGTTTCGGGAGGCGATGACGGCGGGCATTTTATCGGGGCGGCGGGTGATTTCTCCGTGCGGTTTGAATGGGGGTGAAGCCGGGAAAGTTGGGCGGAATTATATAGAGCGCGTTGATGGTAAAGTTGAGGAATTGGGGAGTACGGCGACTGTGGAAATGCAGCCGGGGGATGTGTTTGTCATTGAGACTCCTGGGGGTGGAGGATCTGGTTATTTATAGTAGTAATCTCAACTCCGGTAGCATCGGAATTAATATTACCCACAGTTAGGAAACGGCAGTGCCGTTTCCCTACCCGATTAATTGTAGGGACACGGCACTGCCGTTTCCTCGGTATCATTCTGATGCTACCGGAAACGAGATAAGTAAGCGATCGCTTTTAATTTATCGTCATGAAAAGACACGCATTGTTCCGGTGAAGATTCTTTTTTATCGGAAGTAATATAGCCAGAGTTTTTGATAACTTTTCTGATGTGTGAAAAGCTCATCGCAGAAGTGAAAAGTATATATTAAGCTGTTACGCATTTAAACCATTAACGAGCTAGGTAAGGTGCGTCATTCGCGAACACTTACTATACATGGGAAACGCTTCTCTACGCTGGGCACCCTACTATCCTCCTTTAAATGCCGAACAGCTTATCTTGAAAGAGCGACAAAATGGTAGAAATACCGCTCTGCGGACACCGCACCGCTAGAAAATGATCCTCAACTCTGGAATGTCGATCGACAAATCGTGTAGAATCGGGCTGCACCAGCATTTATTCTCAAACCTATTGCAGAACTATTGTGCAAACACCTAATTTTTCCGAACTCAACCATCCTGTGGTCAAATCCCTGTTCCATCACAGCGACCAGGAATTATTGACTCTGTTTCAAAACCATCCCGATCAGGGTCGCTTCTTCACGGCGATTTTTTGCCGCTACGCTCAAATTGTACACTCGCTGATCCGCCATTCCGTGCGATCGCCCGTACAAGGCGATTACCTGTTTGCCCACACTTGGCAGCACATCTATCACGAGCTCCGAGGCCTCGATTTGCGCCGCGAAATCCAAGAGTCTGAGGGCGGAAATCTCAGTCTCCAAAACTGGCTGATTAATGTCACGGCTATCTGCATCAATCAAGCCGAATTGCCCCCTGTTGAGTCGATTCACTACTCTTTGCAATCTGCTCCGCCTCCCCTGTGGTGTTACGTCAAACAAGCCTTAGAATTGTTAGCACCGCTGCCGCGTTTAGTTGTGTTGATGGCTCAGACTTTCCGCTGGAGCGAAACTCGAATTGCAGCTTATTTGCAAGCAGAAGGCGAAGCTATTTCGCCCGCTCAGGTCAAGGCTTTGCTGCAAAAAGGATATCAAACTTTAGAATCAAATTTGCCGGAGGATATTCGGGCTATTTATCTCGATGAAAATCTCGATTATCAAGAAGCACTTGTCTAGATATAGCGGTTCTCAAGTAAGTGAGGTACGTAGTCGATGCTCTAGCCCTCTTAATTGTGCTTATGTAGCTTGCGTGAGGTAAGCACCGCCATCAACTCCCATTACCAATTAATACTCATACCTCATCTACCTGAGAAAGGCTATATACACAGTTAGTCTCGTAAAACTAACAGCATAAAACCCCCGCTTTTTTTAGTTGTAGAGGCGGGTTTTACCCGAAGTTTTTGCTAGGACTAACAGCATAGTAAACCCGCCCTTTCGCGAATACAGAGGAAAAAATGGCAGTTTATCAAGTTCGGTTGGTGAATCAGGAACGATCGCTCGATCGCACGATCGCAGTACCAGACGACCAGTATATCTTAGATATGGCAGAAGACGCAGGTATTCGCTTGCCGAATGGATGCAAGCAAGGAGAGTGCTCTGCCTGCGTTGTCAAACTGCTGAGCGGCGAAATCGACCAAAGCGAACAAAAGTTTTTGAAGCCGTCAGAATTGCAAGCTGGCTATGCTGTTACTTGTGTAGCTTACCCGCTTTCTGACTGTACTTTGTTAACTCATCAAGAACAAGTTTTGTATCAAACATCTCTTTATTTTAAGTAATAAGTATGGAGCGATTCAAAGATACTCGTGAAACAATCTACTCATTCCAGGATGAATTTCTGGTGCGATGCCCTTGTTGTGATTCACGTGCGATCGTGCGCTGTATCGATCCCGATCGCGCCGATTTCTTTGCTACTCGCAGATTTTCCTGTACAGCTTGTGGTTCCTCAAAAGATTGGTCTGAGAAGAAGATTGAAAGCTGGTATAGTGAGGCACTGGATAACTACTTCCACTATCCTCTGTGGCTTCAAACTTCCTGTTGCGGTGAGACACTTTGGGCTTACAATCTTCGACATTTAGAATTTATTGAGGCGTTTGTTAGGGCAAAGCTGAGGGAACGAAAACCTCATGAACTTTATGGCTGGTCGAATCGCAGTCTGTTCTCTCGCCTGCCAAAATGGATACAATCAGGTAAGAATCGAGAAGAAATTCTCAAAGCGATCGCCAAGATACGCGAATCAGCTTTTTGACTCCTAACTAATACTAATTCTCAAAAGTCATGCAACAGTAGCTGTAGGGTGCGTCGCCACCCTTAAATCCTAAAAAAGAGCGACAATCTCAAAGCGACGCACCTTACCTTCAGGGTGATCGTAAACAAACTTAACACTCATGATTGTTGCAAGACTTGGGAGAATTGGTATAATATTCGCCGCTCCAAATAGTTGTTCAACCAGATTTGGTATCGTGTAACGTGCGTGACTCTCCAGATATAAACGGAGGACACGGCAGTGCCGTGTCCCTACCGCGATCAATTGTAGGGACACGGCACTGCCGTGTCCTCTATATCATTCCGGTGCAGCCGGAATTGATATTAATTGAGCAACTAGAAAGTCACGCATCCTACTTATTTACTCAACTGGGCAGCAACTGTAGAATCCGCTGAAGGGGAATTTCTACCCAATCCAAGCGGTAATTGAGTTCGTATACCAGTTCGGCAACCACTTTTTCTAAGATGTAAGCATCCAGCAAAACTTGCAGTTCCGGGATAGATTTTGGCAAGAAATTTGCATCGGCTGCTGTCGCCAAATAACTCTTCACAAAAGTCAGGCTAACCCAGCGATGCCAAACGTTTGCCCACTGCTGCATCTCCGGGAGATTTTCAGGGCGAATCATGCCGCTTTCTACTTCATGGCGGAGTGCCAAAGTAACAGCGTAATTAAAAGATTGCAGCATTCCCGCAACATCTCGCAGGGGCGATCTTTTCATCCGCCGCTCGCTTAAGGGTCGATTCCGTTCTCCTCCGAAATCAATAATTACGAAGTCTTTGCCTGTATAAAGAACTTGCCCGAAATGAAAGTCCCCGTGACAGCGAATTCGATCGGCCGTAATTCTCAAGTTCAAAATAGACTTGAAACGTTCCATCAGCAAGTCTTCGCGGTTGAGCAGAGTTTGTGCCAATTTTTGGGTGGCCGGTGGCAGGTGAGACAGCCGTTTTTTTAGTAGCAGCAAAGTCCTTCCTGCTAGATTTCTCATCTGTTGATAGATCGAACGCTGGTAAAATGATGTGAAGTTTTCTGGGGCAAAAGCGGGATTTTCTGTGTCAGAAGCTAAAGCGAGGTGAAGTTCGGCTGTCCGCTGACCTAAAAGTTCGGCTGATGCTAAGTAAGAGCCGATAAGTTCGCGAGCTAAGGGGGGAATTTCTAGGGATAAATCGGCTACTAGCGAGTTTGACGGCCGCTGCATTTGTGCAGTCAAAGCGCTCGGTAAATAATTTTCGGGGGAAGTAGATAAATTATTGCCGGAATGCTTTGCTTCTACTGTCATTACTTGCTCGAAATAGTCGCGCAGTGTGTCTAATGTATAAGACCAAGCGTCTATGCTGTCGGGGATTAATTTTTGCAGTATTCCGACGGTAATGAGTTGTTTTCCTTCTGTGCGATATTCCAATGCTCCGGCAATTGGAGCGTAGTGTTGGATCGAGTTGCCATCGGTTAAAAAGCGTCCGATTTCTAATTCGGGGTTGATTCCTTCCTCGACTTTTCGCAATATTTTCAGGACGAAGCGGTCGCCGTAACCTGCGGATATATTGCTTTGTTCTTTTTTGAACAGGTGAGGTTCGAGGTTCGATAAATCTTGTTCCGAGTTGAATGCACTGTCGGCAATTCCTAGCAGTTGACCTGCTGTACCTGTGTAACTGCGAGAACTGGCGATCGCCCCCAGCAACGCGCTCAGGAAACCTTTGTCGCCCGCAGCATCAAATAGTACCCCGACTTCGTTGGTTTCTGGGAAGTGCAGGCGCGCGATCGCCCGATCGTCCGCATCGCCTTTCATCTCTTCCCAACCTAAAGGCAAAACGTAAGTTTCCGGCATACCTTCAGTATAATTCAACTGCAAAAACAGAATGTAAACTGTAGATAGCTCCCCGGCACTATCTTTACATTCAACAGGTATAATTTCACTTATTTCTAATGATTGAGTTGTCCTATCTCTACCGATAAACCAGCGAGTGTACCGCAAGTAATTCGGCAAAATAGAGAGCAGCATATCGCTTAACTGACTTGTAGCAAAAGCGGTTTTCCAATTGCCGATGACCGCCAAACTCGGCAAGTTTGTGTGATAACCCTGCAACGAAAAATCTTCTTGTTTAACAGTAAGAGTAAACCAGTAAAACGTGTGAGGACTCAAGCTCAAAAAGTAAGGCGAGTCGCCAACCGCCGGAAACTCAGTGCGGCCGAAAATCTCCACGGGAACAGCACCTTTAAAGGGCGAAAGGTCTAATTCTGCCGTCTGGACGAAGCGCGACAAATTAGTCACTACGAGGATGTGTTCGTCTTGATAAGTCCGCACAAAAGCTAAAACTTTGCGGTTTTCCGGGTACAGAAACTCGCAAGTTCCGCGGCCGAATGCTTGGAAGCGCTGCCGAATTGCAATCAGGCGTTTCATCCACCACCAAAGAGAACTCGGATTCGCCCGCTGCGCTTCCACGTTAACAGATTCGTAGTGATATTCAGGGTCAACAATTGGCGGCGCGTACAGCCGCTGCGGGTTAGCGCGGCTGAAACCGGCATTGCGATCGCCGCTCCACTGCATCGGAGTTCTCACCCCGTTGCGATCGCCCAAATAGATATTGTCTCCCATGCCAATTTCATCGCCGTAGTAAAGCACAGGCGTACCCGGAAGAGACAGCAGCAAAGCATTCATCAACTCGATGCGGCGGCGGTTATTTCCCATCAAAGGAGCCAAGCGGCGGCGGATGCCCAAATTAATTCTCGCCTGAGTGTCTTGAGCGTAGACTCGATACATATAATCTCGGTCTTCATCGCTCACCATTTCCAGCGTCAGTTCGTCGTGATTCCGCAAAAATAGCGCCCACTGACAGTTATTGGGAATGTGCGGAGTTTGCTGGAGAATATCGCTGACTGGGAAGCTATCTTCCATGTGCAAAGCCATAAATAAACGCGGCATCAGGGGAAAGTGAAAGTTCATGTGACATTCATCCCCAGAGGCATAATATTCAACCGCATCCTCCGGCCACTGATTCGCCTCAGCTAGCAGCATTCTGTTGGGAAATTTCTCATCTACGTGCTTGCGTAAGTGTTTGAGAAATACGTGAGTTTCGGGTAAGTTTTCGCAGTTAGTACCCTCGCGCTCGTACAGGTAAGGCACGGCATCCATTCGCAGTCCGTCAACTCCCATTTCCAACCAAAAATCAACCACATCTAAGATAGCTTGCCGCACGGCTGGATTGTCGTAATTTAAATCCGGTTGGTGGGAATAAAAACGGTGCCAATAATAAGCTTTTGCTACCGCATCCCAAGCCCAATTAGAGGTTTCAAAATCTTGAAAAATAATTCTAGCATCTTGATATTTTTCCGGGGTATCGCTCCACACGTAAAAATCTCTTTCTTTGCTGCCTTTGGGGGCGCGGCGGGCTTTCTGAAACCAAGCGTGCTGGTCGGAAGTGTGGTTGACAATCAACTCAATAATGACTCGAATTCCCCGCAAGTGCGCTTGTTCTAAAAGATGTTTGAAGTCTTCTAAAGTGCCGTAAATCGGGTTGACTGTAGTGTAGTGCGAAGTGTCGTAGCCGTCGTCTCGGAGCGGGGAGGGAAAAAAGGGCAGCACCCAAATTGCTGTTACTCCCAAGTTTTGCAGGTAATCCAGTTTTTCTGTCAACCCCCGAAAGTCGCCGATGCCGTCAGCATTGCTGTCTGCAAAAGCGCGAATTGGCACTTCGTAAATGATCGCGTCTTTGAACCACAAAGGATCGTTATTTAAAATTGAGTTTTGCATAATTGTCATGGAAGAGGGAATCGGAATAGTTACTTAAAATCAAAACTTATAAATAATACCTTATAAGTTGGCGCTGATTCCTCATGCCTGCGGCATAGTTTCGATCGTACTTTGCGATCTCAAAACTTATAAATTCTTAACTAAGAACTCAAAATATCACATAAGTTTTGCGATCGCGGATACAGCGAGAAAGCAGAAGTAGTAAAAATATTCTCCCCGTCGCAGAGTCGGGGCGGGCAGCGCACACCCTACATATCGCTGCGCTGCGCTCCCCTACAGATGATTGATGACTTTTTAGGTAACAACTTCAGCTTAGGTGCGGTTTTCCGTACAACTGGGACGGTTGCCACGACATTACACCACCTTGACGGTGTTGGCAAAAGATTGTTACATTTATTTACATAAGACAACAAAACTTAAGGAACAAGCAGCCATGACTATCGTAATCGCCCTATTAATCGTCGGTTGGGTAGCCGCATCAGTTATCGGCACTCAAGCATACTTCCTGGGCGAACAGTCCAAGCCGATTCACTCACGCAACTGGAACTCAGAATCTTTTGAAAAATTGGCTGTAGCAGTCACAGCAGCAGAGATTGATTACAGCCTTCGCGTTCCCGCCTACAGCATGGATGCTTACGGCAGCCGCACCATGCGCGATTCGTAATATCGAGTAACAGGTTTCACCATTTTCAAGAACAGGCTTTCCGGCCTGTTCCTAATTTTCAATAACAGGCAGGATGCCTGTTCCACAAGAGAATTGATGGTTTGTGGAACAGGCATCTTG